>NZ_VHIJ01000035.1:0-23508 GCF_006680095.1 Pseudarthrobacter sp. B4EP4b
TCCCGAGGTATTGGCGAAGTCCGCCGGGTTGCTGGCGGGCGGGAGTACGACGGCGGCGGGCGGGTCTTGCGCCGGAGCCGGCGGTACCGGCGGGGCCGGGTCAGCCGGGGGCGGGTCCAGGACGAAGGATGAGGTAGCCGGTGCCGAGGACAGTTCATCGAGGGCCTGGGTTACGGAAACCGTGTGGGTTCCGGGGGCCAGTCCGTCAGGAAAGGGAACTTGCCAGGTTCCGCCCGCAACCAGCTCCAGCGGAACCAGGGCCGTTGCCGGCGACCGGGACCCCGCCGGGCCGCCCGATGTGGGGCTGCCAAGGGGCTTGCCATCGATCGACACTGTCACCTCTGCCCCCTCCGCACCGGTGCCGGAAATGGTTCGCGGCAGGTTGTCCTGGCGGAAATGCTGCCCGTCATTGATGCTTGCGATGACAGGACGCGGGGGCGTTACCTGGACTGTTGCCGTGGCAGCAGCGCTGTCGGCCGTTCCCGGCGAGGACAGCACGGCCTTGGCCGTTACACTGCCGAAAGCTGGCGTGCCTGCCACGCTGGCCGTCCAGTGCCCGTCCAGGCCTACTGTTCCGGAAGCAGCCACATCGCCTGACACGGTGACCGTTGTACCCGGAGCGCCCGTTCCGGAAAGCGTGGTCAACTCCATCAGGGGCTGGCCGGCGGGAGCCGCGATCGTGGGGGCGGCCAGGGGAGCCGGCGCAACCTCTGCCGTCAGCAATGCGGTCTTGGAACGGCTGTGGCCACTAATCGTTTCAGCCTGGAAGGTCAACGAACCAGCAGGCCATGGAACGTTGAAGCTCCAGTTGCCGGCATTGTCCACCGGCACGTCAAAAGGGTCGTGGCCGGGCAGGGCAATGCGGACGGCGGTACCTGCCGCAGAGGCCGGCTCCGCGGGAATCCGTCCCGAAATTGTCTGCCCCGCCTGCACGGTTTCCCCAGGCGCGGGCGAGGTCAGCACCGGCTTGTTCAGGAAGACTTCCAGCTGGTACCCGGGCAGCACCTCGAGGGCGTCCTGCAGTGTGGCTGCCAGGGCGAAGTTCTGTGCGCCTCCGCTTTCCCCGGCGGAATGGATGCCCACTGCGAAGTTTCCGCTGATCCAGGGGCCGCCCGAGTCGCCGCCAGCCGACTGCACATCCAAGGACAGGAAGCCCCTGATAGCCCTGAGATCCTTTTGGTCGGCTGCATAGTTGTTCCCCTCAATGAGGTAAATCCCAACCTCGCTGATAGTGCCGCACGACCATCCGGTCCGCCAGCCGGAACGGCACACGTCCATGCCGATCACTGGGGCAGCCGCGCCGATGATTTTGACGTCCGGTCCAGGGGCAGCCTGGTCGTTCCACGTGGTAACAGCCGGCAGCGGGTCCAGGTCTGCGCGTAGGGCACCTATGACCGAGACGTCCGTTCCCACGTTCCCTGGGTCTGTGGCGTTATTGGGCTGCAGTACGGGGGTGTTGCCCGGTCCGCCGAATTGGCTGAACTCAAAGTTGCCCAGCAACCCTGCCCGCGCCCCCTGCAACAACAAGTCAGCGGTTTTGGACGCGCCGTCCTCGCCACAGTGCCCAGCGGTCAGGACGGCAGGCAGGCCAGCCGGGGCGAATGCGGAGAAACCTGTCGAACAAATCCATCCGCTGTCCGCTGCATAGCCCACCCCACCCAGCACATCGGCTTCCGGCTTCAAAGGGGCGCCCGGCGCCAGTTCCACGTTTGCGTACCTGGACACGAATTCCGACGGTGAGATCTTCCCGGTGCCCGTTTCCGTCGCCGCGGAAGCCGTAGCGGCCGGCGTGGCGGTGCCTGCCGATTCCGGCGTGTTCACGCCCCCGGTCCTGATGACAAATTTGGAGCCAGTGCTGGCTACCGCCTGCAGGCCCGTGATACCGACGTCGCGCACATAGGCCTGGAAAAGCTGCTCGGTGCTGGCGGCAAGTTCGGACCCGGGCGCCAAGGATGCGGATGCTGCTGATTCAGGCGCAGCTGCCGCTTCCAGTTCCAATGGAAGGTCAGGAGCGGCGGCCATGAGCCCGTGTACGGCTGCCTGCAGTTCGGCTCCGAAGCCCGTCACGATGATCCTGGAGTCTTTCACCCGGATCCCCGTGTAGCCAGGGACGGCGCGGAGCTTCACGGCGGCTGCCTCTGCCCGGACGCTCAGCTCCCCCGCCGCGTCGAACTGCTCCGGGGTGGCGCCGAGGTCGCGCTGGACCGCATCCGCGAGACCGGCTGCGGAAATGCCGCCGGAAGCGGCGGGCACCGGGGTCTCCGTGGCGGGGCTTGCTGCTGAGCTTGCAACGGGGCTGGTGGCCCCACTTGCCTTGTCATCGCCCGCCGCCCATGCCGGAGCAGCCGCGTAAGCGGAGGCAGCGAGCAGGCCAGTAACGGCGCTTAGGGAGAGGGCACGGCGCAGTTTGTTCACGTTCAGGTGGTCCCTGTTCATCGTGGCACCCCCGCTCCGCAGAGGGATAGAACGGCGTCAAGGTCGGCGGAGGTGAGTCCGTTGCGCAGCAGGAAGTTGCGGGTGTCGAGGCCCCGCACAAACTCAACAACGGCGTCGCCGCGCTTCTCCAGCAAGGGGACCAGTTCGTGTTCCTCAACGTAGCGCTCGCGGTCGTGCGGCGGTCCGTGGGTACGGTAGCGCTCATTGATGCCACGGGCTGCCCGCCGGTAGCCTTCGGCGATGTCCTGGTCGGAGTCCCCCGCCAGATCCTGCACCATGGCCGCCACCATTCCGCTGCGATCCCGGCCGGCGGCGCAGTGCAGCACCACGTCGCCACGGGCGGATGCAGCCGCGAGGGCCTTGAAGACGCCCGCCAGCTTTTCAGGAAAGATCCGGGCGTTGTCCGCATAGTAGGCGGGGTCGTTGAGGTATGGGCCGGCGAGTTGCGTGAAGCGGGGATCGCCCGGTTCTTCGGTGGGTGCCGAAACCACTGTGATACCGGACCAGGCGGACTCGGGCACCGGGGGATCGGTTTCGCGGCGGCGCGCCTCCGCAGCGTTGCGGAGGTCGATCACGGTGCGGATGCCGCCGTCGTACGCCTGCCGCCAGCCCGCCGCCGTCAGCCATTCGCGCCGCCCCATGCGGTAAACACCGCCCGCGACATGCCACGCATTGGCAGCACCATCCCAGCCCATGGACCCGTCCGCTCTCTTCATCCGGACAGCTAATCACAGGGGTTAGGTAGGGTGCACGTCACGTTGCGGGGAGTGTTGGGCAAATATGGGTACTTGTGGCCGGTGACGGGCGGAACGGGCAGGCGTACGGTGGCACATACCTGCCCGCTTCCCGCCGTCCAAAGGAGAACCCCATGGAAAACAGAGCAGTACGACGGCGTCGCTCGGCTTTCGCCGCTTTCCTCGCCACCCTCGTCATGGCACTTGGCTTCACAGCGGTCCCCGCTGACGCGGCGCCGCAAGAGCAGGTGGACTATGTGGCGCTGGGTGATTCGTATACGGCGGGAACGGGCGCGGGCGAACCCCTGCGCCCGCCAAATGTTGATTGCTGGCAGAGCCAACCCGGATACGTCGATCTTGTGGGAGCCAGCGGCAGGATAAAACTGGCAGCGAACGGGGCCTGTCACGGCGCGGTCCTCTCCAGGCTGAGCCCAACGTATGACCCCGTCATCTATACGCCAACTGTGCAGGAGCAGATTCGCTCCTTGGTCGCCCGGAGGGACCTATCCCGTAGAACCGAGCTTGTCTCGATGACCGCGGGCGCTAACGATCTTGGTTTTGCGCGCGTGTTGGGGGTGTGCGCCTTCTCGGACGAGGCCACATGCAGCGCGGCCGTGACAGCCGCAACTTCACCCAAGGCGCTAGGGTTCCTGACGGCAAGCCTGATTCAAACGTATGGAACCATCCAAGTAATCGCACCCAATGCGAGGATTGCGGTGCTTGGGTACCCCTTGCTATTTGCCCCGTCTAGTCCTTTCGCGCCCATCCCACCAGCAAATCAAGCGGCAATGAACCAGGCCACCTTGGCGGTGAATGGAACCATCGCACAGGCTGTTCGAAAAGTCGATGCTTTGCCGCTGACAGATATAAAGTTCGTCGACGTAACTAGCGAGTTTGCAGGCCATGCGGTCAACACAGCGGAGCCCTGGTTGCAACTAGATCCAAATAACTTCGCGGCCGATTACAACTTCCACCCCAACAAGGAAGGCCACCGCGCTTACGCGTCCGCGCTGCTGGAGGCGGTCAAACCGGCACAGCTAGTGCGGTAACCAGTAACTGAAAAACCCCTACCCGCGCCGGGCCAGCCGGTATTCGAGCCCGGCGCGGACCATGGGCCATTCGTGTTCCAGGATGGAGAACACCACGGTGTCGCGGAGGATGCCGTCCCGGGTCCTTGAGTGGTTGCGGAGTACGCCGTCCTGCTTCGCGCCGAGCCGCGCGATGGCCTCCCGCGACTGATGGTTAAGCCAGTGCGTCCGGAACTCCACGGCGGGGCAGCCCAGCACCTCAAACGCGTGGCGCAGGAGCAGCAGCTTCGAGTCCGGATTCGTCCCGGTCCCCTGCACGGAAGCGGCATTCCACGTGGAGCCGATCTCCACGCGGGGAGTCCCGGCGTCGATATTCATGTACGTGGTCATGCCGACGATCCTGCCCGGACCGCCCGTTGCCGGATCGATCAGCCTGGTTGTGAACGGCACCATTGAGCCCTGCTTTTGGAGGGCGAGCCGCCGGTCAATTTCCGCCGCCATCTCCTCAGGAGCCGGCACCGAGGTGTACCAAAGCCGCCACAGCTCACCGTCCGCAGCAGCCTCCACCAGTCCGTCGTGATGTTCCGCGGCCAGCGGCTCGAGGGTTACATACCGCCCGGTCAGGGTAAGGGGTTCTAGGAAAGTCACTGCACCAGCCTAAGGTCCAACCTCCGCAGCCCATTACGCGGGGAACGGACCCCGGCAAGCGAACGAGGGAGATGACGTGTCAGGACACAATCCGGATCCGGAAGAGGACAAGCTGACTGGCCTGGAGCCGGGAGGCGGCGTACCGCCGGGCGAGACGCCGCCCGGGGAAGCCTCCACCAGCACCACGCAGGGCCATGACGAGCACGGCACGAAGAAGGGCACACAGGTCGCCGTGATCGCTGCGATCGCGGTGGTGGTCCTGCTGGCGCTGCTCTACTTCGTGGGCTACATCGTCGGGTTTTTTGACTAGCCCACGGCACTAGCGGGACCAGTCAAAAAAGCCTTTCCCGGTTTTGCGCCCCAACTCGCCCCGCGCGACTTTGTCCTTGAGGATCTGCGGCGGGGCGAAGCGCTCCCCCAACGTGGAGTGGAGGTATTCCGCGATGCCCAGCCGGACGTCCAGCCCCACGATGTCCGTGGTTTTCAAGGGCCCGGTGGGGTGCTTGTAGCCAAGGACCATGGCTGCGTCGATGTCCTCCGCCGACGCCACACCCTCCTCCACCATGCGCATCGCCTCCAAGGCGATAGCAACGCCCAGCCGTGAGGATGCGAAGCCGGGAGCGTCATTAACGACGACGGCGGTCTTGCCGAGTGCCTCCACCCAGCCTTTCGCCGCGGCAGCGAGTCCGGCAGACGTGCGCTTGCCGAGTACCACCTCGATGAGCGTGGACGCCGGAACCGGGTTGAAGAAGTGCAGGCCCAGGAAGTTTTCGGGCCGCTTCAGTTCCCCGGCCAGGCCGTCCACGGACAGGGACGAGGTGTTGGACGCCAGGTACGCGTCCGCGTCCAGCCGCTCCTCGATGCCGCGCAGCGCCGTGACTTTCAGGTCCCAGTCCTCCGGGACCGCTTCGACCACCAGTTGCCGGTCCTTGAACGCGTCGTAATCCACACCCACGGCCAGCCGGGACACGAGCTCGTCCAGGTTCACATCAACGACGCCGCGCTCGATGCTTTTGGCGGCAGCAGATTCAACGCGTTCCCGGGCGGCCTCTGCAGATGGCTCGTCGCGCTCAACGACCAGCACGTCGGCGCCCTTGACGAGGAAGGCGTGGGCGATGCCGGCACCCATGCGGCCCCCGCCCAGGACACCAACCTTCGACGGCAGGCCAGGGGAAAGCTGTGGTGTGCTCATGATTTCTTCTCCCGGGTCTCGGTATCGGCACTCTTGGCGGCCTTCTTCTCAGCGTTCCTGTCGAGGAACTTCTGCATCCGGTCAAACTTGGCCTCGGACTCAAAGAGGATGCCCTGGGCCAGCTGGTCTATGAGCGGATGCGCCTCGGCGGGTGCATGGAACACAGACTTGGTGATCCGCACCGCCAGCGGGTCCTGGCGGCCGATGCGGTCCGCCAGGTCATGGGCCGCGTCCAGCAGTACTTCGGGCTCGTGGATCCCTGTAATGAGGTTCACCGCGAGGGCTTCGTCCGCGCCAAGGACCCGCCCGGCGAGAAGAATCTGCTTGGCTACGGGCTCCCCCACCAGTTCCTTGAGCCGCCAGCTCGCACCGGCCGCGGCGAGGATGCCCAGCCCGGTTTCGGGGTTGCCGATCCGGACGGCGGGAGTGCCGATCCGGAAGTCGGCAGCGTAGGCGAGCTCGGCCCCGCCGCCCAGGCAGTACCCGTCGAGGGCCGCAATAACAGGCATGGGCAGCTTGGCGATCCGGACGAATATGGTCGAGTTGATCCCCTGCAGCGCATCATCCCGGCGCCGCTCGCGCAGCTGGGCGATGTCCGCCCCTGAGGCAAACACACCGTCCACCCCCGCGAGGATCAGCACCTTCGGATTCTGTTCCAGTGCCGTGCAGACCACGTGGAGTTCATCCACCATTTGCTGGTCGATCGCATTGCGCACCTCGGGCCGGTTGAGGAGCACCACCACACGGTCGGTGCGCTCCTCCACCAGCAGCGCATGGAACTTCTCCGCCGCCAGGTCCACAGCGGCCGCCATCAGACCTTCTCCAGCAGCATCGCCGTACCCTGGCCCACGCCAATGCACATCGTGGCCAGTCCCACCCTGGCATCCTCCCGCTCCATCCGCCCCAGCAGCGTGATGGCAATCCTGGCCCCGCTGGAACCCAGCGGATGCCCCAAAGCGATGGCACCGCCGTCGAGGTTCACGATGTCCGGGTCCAGGCCGAGCCGGCGGATGCATGCCAGGGATTGCGTGGCAAAGGCTTCGTTAAGTTCGACGGCGTCAAGGTCACCTACGCTCAGGCCGCTCCGCTTCAGGATCTTCTGCGTGGCGGGCACGGGGCCAATGCCCATGATTTCCGGCTCGCAGCCGGCCGAGGCGCCGTCGATGATCCGGGCGCGCGGCGTCAGGCCCAGCCGTTCGATGGCTGCCTCGGAGGCGACGATGATTGCTGAGGCGCCATCATTCAGCGACGAGGAGTTGCCGGCCGTGACCACGCTGCCGCCGTGAGTGACCGGCTTCAGTCCGGCAAGCACGTCCAGGGTGGTGCCCTCGCGGGGGCCCTCATCCGTGTCCACTACATGCTCGGACTTCCGGGTCTTCACCGTGACCGGGACGATCTCGTCCTTGAACCGGCCGGCAGCGATGGCGTCCAGGGCGCGTTGGTGGGAGCGGACGGCGAAGGCGTCGGCGTCCTCGCGCGAAATCTTGTCCACGCGGGCCACTTCCTCGGCGGTTTCCGGCATGGAATAGGTCATTTTGCCGTCACGGGACAGCTCGCCCTTGTGGAACCGAGGATTGGTGAAACGCCAGCCGATGGATGTGTCAAAGATCTGGCCCGGCTTGGCGAAGGCTGCGGTGGGCTTCTCCTGGACCCATGGCGCGCGGCTCATGGACTCAACGCCGCCGGCAATCACAATGTCCGCGGCGCCGGCCTTGATCATGTGGCTTGCCTGGATGATGGCGCTCAGACCGGACGCGCAGAGCCTGTTGACGGTGATGCCCGGGATATGGAGGGGCAGCCCTGCGAGCAGGGTGGCCATCCGCGCCACGTTCCGGTTTTCCTCGCCGGCCCCGTTGGCGTTGCCCAGGATCACTTCGTCGATGCTGTCCGGATCCAGGCCCGCCCGGTTCACCGCTTCCCGGACTACCAGGGCCGCCAGGTCATCGGGGCGGATGGACGACAGCGCGCCGCCGTATTTGCCCACCGGCGTTCGGACCCCGCCAACAAGGAAAGCCTGCGGACCTGCGGTTGCAGCCATGGAAACACCCTTCACGCGATAAACAGCACTGTCATCTGCGGCCGGCAGCTCCCTCAACCAAGTAGCGCGAAGTGTCGTTTTGAGGGTCCAAAACGACAGTTGGCGCTACCCAGTTGGGTTCACTTACCGACCGTTCGTTCTGTAAATAGTACACGGCAGGTGTCTGAAGTGGATACCAGCGGTCCTAGATGACCGTGACGCCCAGATGCGCCGCGAGCAGGGGCGCCAACAGGCCCAGCTGGTATTCATCGACCACCACGCCGGCCAGGCTGCCGAGCCCGCTGATGCTCCGGAATTCGGTGCCGCGGAGATCGAAGTCCTTGAGCCTTGCCCCGCTGAGGTCCAGGGAACCGATGGTGCAGTTCTTCAACGCCACCCGGGTGCCTGCCGCAGAACCGAGGTCCAACTCGTTGATGATGCAGTCGGTGATCAGCACGTCCGTCAGCTTGGCGCCCCGCAGGTTGAGGAAGTCCAGCTTGCCGCCGTCGATCCGGACCGACTGCCAGCCGCTCTCGTACAGTTCCGCGGATCCCAGGCGTGGGTTCCGCAGCTCAACGTCCCGCCAGGTGGTCCGGGCTGCCCTAAAGACGGGCGCGTACAACTCACCCAGGATGCAGTCTCGAAAGGAGGAACCGCGCAGCTGGGTGTCGTTAAAGGAGACGCCCTGGAACTCGCACTCCGCAAAATCCGTGCCGCCCAGTTCCAGGCCGTCGGCCTCCACACGGCTGTACCGGCCGCCGTCGTGCCTTGCACCGCGCCGGAACCCCTCCCCGGGATCCTCGGTGAGGTCCGCCAACACAACAGGCGAAAGCCTGGGCGCAGTAACTTTTAACCCCGCTTTAGCAGCGCCGCCTCGACCGGCTGGGGCCGCCACTAGGAAAGCGATTCCGCTTTAGCCGCGATCTCCGTCAGGTCCTTGGTGAGGGCCTTCCTGGTGGCGGCCATGCCCATCCTGCCGAACAGCAGCATCATGATTTTGCTGGCGGCGGTGGGCTTGATGACCTCGGCGCCGAACGTGAGGGTGAGGTCGGTGCCGCCGTCACGCGGGGACAGGCTGAACCGGGTGGTGTAGTCCGCACCGCCCTGCTCGGCTTTGACGGTGGTGCTTCGGCCCGGCTCGGCTTCGGCCACCCACATCTCCACCGTTTCAGCCTTGCCGAACATCTTCCGGGTCTCCTTCCAGCGCGTCCCCTCGCTGTATGGGCCATCGGTGAGGAGCTGGACGGAATCAACCCCGGAAAGGGTAGCCGCCGAGCCCGGGATGTCCGTAATAACGGACCAGACTTTTTCCGGTGGCGCCTGAATGTGCTGGGTGAGGCTCATGCTGTGGTCCATGCTCCGAGCCTAGCCGCGGGCCCAGACAATCAACAGGCGCCCCCACCGCCCGGAAAACGGAAGGCTTGAAATAGTAAGCAAGCTTCGTGTTAGTGTGAAAAGGCACTGTTTGATCAACGGAAACGAAAGGAGGCCACCACCATGGGCCTCGGAGACAAGATCAGTAACGCAGCAGAAGACCTCGGCGGCAAGGCCAAGGAAGCAACGGGCAATGCCACCGACAATGACCGTCTGAAGGCTGAAGGCCAGACCGACCAGGTCAAGGCTGACGCCAAGAAGGTCGGCGAAAGCGTCAAGGACGAGTTCAAGCGCGACTAGCATCTTCCTGCGGCAGTCCGGCTCTACCGGGCCGGCTGTAACAGAGCGAAACGGCGGCGGATCCCCAGGGATCCGCCGCCGTTCTGTTTGTCCATGTCCAGGTCCGGGGGAAGCCACCCGACGGAACCATCACCATCCGCTGCGGGTAGGGGTATGCCCTTGCCGGGAGTCCTCAGGCATCGTCATTTCGGCCCGCAACCCCAGGAGCCGGATGGGGCGGTCCGGCTCGATTTTCGCCATAAGGTCGAGGGCCCGGGCGAGCACTTCCTCCGGAACTGAGGTCTCGGGAATCTTCCGGGCGTACGTCTTGGTGATGAACGGGGCGTAGCGGACCTTGAGCGTCAATCCGACTACCGGGCGCCCCTCGGCTGCGACGTCCTCCAGCACATGCGCCGCCAGTTCCCTGACTGCCTCCTCGATCTGCCCGGGTTCCGTGAGGTCCCGCTGGAACGTGGTTTCCCGGCTGTGCCCGCGCGCCACCCATGGCGTGTCATCCACCGTCCGCGAACCGTCGCCCCGCCCAAGCTGGGCGTACCAGGGTCCCATCCTCGGTCCGAACTCGGGGACCAGGTCATCGGGGTTGGACGCCGCAAGCTGGGCGACGGTCTTGATGCCGAGCGTGGCAAGGCGGCGCGAGACCTTCGTTCCCACGCCCCACAGGTCGATGGTGGGCCGGCTCCCCATAACCTCGAGCCAGTTCTCGCCGGTAAGCCGGAACACGCCTGCAGGCTTGCCGAACGTCGTCGCCACCTTGGCCCGGACCAGCGTGTCACCGATGCCCACGCTGCAGTGCAGCCGGGTCTCTTCTAGGACGGCACGCTGCATCTGCCGGGCATAGGCCTCGGGATCCTCGGCCTGCACCCCCACAAACGCTTCATCCCAGCCCAGCACCTGGACTGTGGCGCCAGGTTGCGCGCGAAGCACCGCCATAACGTTGTCCGATGCTTCCAGGTAGGCCTCATGGTCCACGGGCAGGATCACGGCGTCGGGCACTTTCCGGGCGGCGATGCGCAGCGGCATCCCCGAGCCCACCCCATACGCCCTGGCCTCGTACGAGGCCGTGGATACTACCGCCCGCTCGGTGGGATCGCCGCGGCCGCCAACAATCAACGGTTTGCCCGCGAGCTCGGGCCGGCGCAGCACCTCGACGGCCGCGATGAACTGGTCAAGGTCCACATGCAGCACCCATGGTTCACTCACAAGCCCCAGTCTGCCCCGGCCGCGCACGCGGCACCACTGCCACGCCGCCCGCCAGGTGGAAACGCCGACGGCGGGACTCCCCTCCCAGACGCGGTTAGCCTTAGCCATGACCTACGCAGACCTGAGCGCCGAGAGCACCGCGGCCGGCGGCTCCCCCTCCCTGGGCGGCTACCTTGCCACACCGCCCGGCCCCGGCCCGTTTCCCGGCGTCGTAATGATCCACGAAGCGTTCGGGCTGAACGACATGACCCGGCGGCATGCGGACCGGCTGGCCAGTGCGGGTTACCTGACCCTCGCGCTTGACCTGTTCAGCGAGGGCGGCGCGCGCCGCTGCCTGGTCAGCACTATGCGGAGCATGCTCAAGGGCAGCGGGCGCCCCTTCACGGACCTCGCCACAGCCCGGACATGGCTGGCCGAAGCGCCGCAGTCCAACGGAAAGACCGGCGTCATCGGCTTCTGCATGGGTGGCGGCTTCGCACTGCTCGCAGCCCGCGACGGCTTTGACGCCGCCTCGGTCAACTATGGCCGGCTGCCCGGAGACCTGGAGGACGCACTCCGCGGCGCCTGCCCCATCGTGGCCAACTACGGCGGCAGGGACACTACGCTCAAAGGTGCCGCCCACAAGCTCGAGGAAGCCCTCACCAGCCTCGGGATCGAGCACAACGTCAAGGAATTTCCCACTGCCGGCCACTCCTTCCTCAACGACGCCGACCTTGGCCCTGCCGCACTCCGGCCCTTGATGCGGGTCATGGGAATCGGCCCGGACCCCGAGTCCGCCCCCGAAGCCTGGCAGCGGATCGAGGAGCACTTTTCCCGCTACCTGAAGGACTGAGCGCGCGGCGAACAGTCCAGCCCGGTTTTTAGCGGCAAAACCGGGCTGGACGGAGGCCGTTACGCTGCCCGCCGGTAAAAACTGGGCTGGAGTGGGCTGGAGAAACGGCAACGGCGGGCCGCCCCGAAAGGGTGGCCCGCCGTCGTCGCGGTTTCTACAGGCTAAACGGCCTGCACGAAGAGTTAGCTGTACAGCTCGCTCTTGGGCTGGTTGTTCTTGACCTTCTGCCAGCCCAGCCACAGGACCACCGCGAAGAACGGGATGGTGGCCAGGGTCCAGAGGCCCAGGTAGAACACCTCGCCGCTCTTGCTGGTCATGGTGTCGAAGCCGATCAGCACCGTGATGGCGAGCAGGCCCACCAGGCCGGCCCAGCTGGTCCACGGCGAACCGGGCATCGGCAGGCTGGACGTAACACCCTTGCGGTGGCGCAGCACAATCTGGCTGGCGAAGATGGAGCCCCAGCAGAAGATCACGCCGATGGAGGCCGAGTTGAGGGCCAGGTCGAATGCGTAGGAGCCGCCGAGCCAGATGTTCAGCAGGATGCCCACCAGGTAGAAGGCTGCAATGGCAAGGATGGCCGCGTACGGGACGTGGCGCCTGGACATCTTGGTGAGCCACTGCGGGGCGTGGCCGTTGTTGGCCATGGTGCGGAACACGCGGCCGATAGAGTACAGGCCGGAGTTGCAGGAGGACAGGGCGGCGGTGATCACGATCATGTTCATCACGTCGCCCACCCAGCCCAGGCCCATCTGGCCGAAAACGGTGACGAACGGCGAGGTGCCGGCCACGTACTGGTCCGAGGGCAGCAGCATGGCGAGCAGGGTGACGGAACCGACGTAGAACACCACAATGCGGAGTACGACGGCGCGGATCGCCTTGGGCACTTCGCGTTCCGGGTTCTGCATCTCGCCGGCGGTGATGCCCACCAGTTCGATGCCGTTGTAAGCGAAGATCACGGCGTTGAGGACCAGGACCATCACCAGCGCGCCCTTGGGGAACATGCCGCCTTCAGCGGCGAAGAGGTTCGCCACCGAGGCATGGCCGTCGCCCACCTGGGCGTTGGTGACCACCATATAGGTGCCCACGGCCAGGAAGATCAGGATGGCGCCCACCTTGAGGCAGGAGGCCCAGAATTCGAACTCGCCGAACGCCTTGACGCTGAGCAGGTTCACTGCCACCAGGAGCGCCAGCGCGGCGATGGCGGAGGCTTCCACCGGGACATTGGGGAAGAAGAACTGGAAGTAGAGGCCTATCGCGATGAGTTCGGCGATGCCGGTCATGCCCCAGTTGATGAAGTACATCCAGCCGGAGAGGTAGGCGCCCTTTTTGCCGAACATTTCGCCTGCGTAGCTGACGAACGAGCCGGAGGTCTGGCGGTACATGATGAGCTCGCCCAGCGCCCGCATCAGCAGGTACGCGATGACGCCGGCGATGGCGTAGGAGAAAATCAGGGCCGGACCGGTGGAGGCCAGGCGTCCGCCGGCACCCATGAACAGGCCGACGCCGATGGCGCCGCCCATGGCGATCATGGTCACATGGCGCCTGCCCAGCGTTTTGCTGTAGCCCTCGGCGCTGAGGGTGGGGTCGACGGCGGTGGATGGTGCCGTGGGGTTCTGGAGGTCTGTGGGGGTACTTTGAGGCACAACGGTTCCTTGTGGGTTGGGGGTTGGCCGCATCCGGGACACGAATGATTCCGCTCACAAAATTCGGGGAAATGCCTGTTGGGCATCCGAATGTGATCGGAATCTCTCGTGGCGCCGAAGCTTCGAGCGGCTCGTCTATCTTACAAGATGCAAAGGGGTGCTACGTGACGCGCGCTACACCGGCATCTGCAGGACCAGATTCTGCTGCCCGTCCGTGGAGACTTCGTAAGGGCGGAGGTTGTCCGCGCCGGTGGTGGAACAGCCTGTGGCCAGGTCGAATGCGTGCTGGTGCAGCGGACACACCACCACATTGAGGTCAATGGTGCCGTCGGCCAGCGGGCCTCCCTTGTGCGGGCAGACTGCAGGGAGCGCCCGGAGCGAGCCGTCGCGGAGCCGGAATACGGCCACCTGCCCGCCGTCCACCGCAAAGGCCCTGCCTTCGCCCGGCGGAATCTGCTCCACCGGGCCCAGCACATGCGCCTTCCCTCCTGTTGCCATCTCGGCGCTCATCGGACGGGCACCTGTGGGAGCACAGTCAGGGGCAGCGAGGTGCGGAACTGCCCCGGCGTCATGGGGTCCGTGCGTTCTGCCCACGGGTCCTGGTAGCTGTCGACGGCGTCCTGCATCGCCGCGTCCAACTGCGCCGCGATGCCCTCCGAATCGGCCACAATGACATCCCGCAGATGCTCGATCCCTACCCGCGGAACAAACGCGTAGGTCCGTTCCAGCCAGTTGGCGCGTTCCCGGTAGTACTGCATGAACCTGCCCGTGAGAATCTTGACCTCTTCGGGATCATCAACGGTGGCAAGGAGATCGCCCTTGCGGATGTGGGCGCCGGCAGCACCGCCCACATAGATCTCCCACCGGCCGCCTTCCACAGCCACCACGCCAACGTCCTTCACCAGCGACTCGGCACAGTTCCGGGGGCATCCCGACACCGCCAGTTTCAGCTTGGCCGGCGCCTCGATCCCCTGGAAACGAGATTCGATCTCAACGCCCAGCTTGGTGGAATCCCCTGTTCCGTAGCGGCAGAAGTCCTTGCCCACACAGGTCTTCACGGTGCGGAAGCTCTTGCCGTATGCATAACCCGAAGGCATGTCCAGGTCCGCCCATACCTGGGGCAGGTCCTCCTTGCGGATCCCCAGCAGGTCGATTCGCTGCCCGCCGGTGAGCTTGATCAGCGGGACGTTGTGCTTTTCGGCAACATCGGCGATGCGGCGCAGCTGCTGGACGCTCGTCACGCCGCCCTTCATCTGCGGCACCACCGAGAAGGTGCCGTCACGCTGGATGTTGGCGTGCACGCGGTCGTTGATGAACCGGGCGTCGCGTTCGTCAATGTATTGGTCTCCAAGCATCATCTTCAGCAGCGAGGCAAGCCCCATCTTTGACTTTGCATCCTCGCCGCCGGGCGCGAGCGCCTGGAACACAGCCGAGACCGAACGCAGCCCCCGCTTCCGGATTTCCGCCATCAGTTCCGCCTTGTCCAGCGGGATGGCCGGGACGTAGTAGCTGGCCGCCGCGTCCTCGGCCACGTCTCCATCGGCCGCCCATTCCACCACCTGCCGCACCAGCAGCTTGCACGAGCCGCACCCCTTGCCGGCGCGGGTGGCCTCCATGGCTCCCGCAACGGTGGTGCAACCGCCCTGCACAGCGTTTACCAGCGCTTTTTTGCTGACACCGTTGCAGTTGCAGACCTGCGCGTCGTCGCTGAGATCGGCCACTCCGGTGTCCCCGCCGGGGGTGCCGAGATCGAACATCAAACCGATCCGTTCCTCGGGCAGGGGCAGCCCGTGGTCGTACGCCCGGGTCAGGTAGGCCACCTTCCGGCTGTCGCCGAGGAGCGTGGCGCCCACCATCTTGTTGTCCCGCACCACGATGGATTTGAAGACGCCCCGGCTGGGTTCGGAGAAGACAATGTGCTCGTCGGTGTCGAGTTCCGGCCCGTGGAGTCCCATGGAGGCAACCTCGACGCCGGCCACCTTCAGTTTGGTGGCCGTGCGTGAACCCAAGTACAGGGCGGAGGTGTCAGTCCCTGTGACCTGGTTGGCCAGCACCACGGCCTGCTCCCACAGCGGCGCCACCAGCCCGTACACCTCTCCACGGTGCTGAACGCACTCCCCCACCGCGTAGATGTCGTCCTCGTCCTGCACCCGCAGCCTGTCATCCACCACAATCGCCCGTTCCACGGGCAGGCCGCTCAGGACTGCCAGGTCCACGTTAGGGCGGATTCCTGCAGCCACCACCACCATGTCGCACGGGATCACGGTGCCGTCGCGGAGGCTGACCCCGGTGGCCCTGTCGCTGCCCAGCACAGCGGTAGTGCGGCTGCCGGTAAGTACCCCGATGCCCAGGGCCTCCACGCTGCGCCGGAGCACCGCACCGCCGTCGGGCCCCATCTGGGCGCTCATCAGGTGACCGGCCGAATGGATCACCTCAACCTCGATGCCGTGACTCCGCAACCCGTAGGCTGCCTCAAGTCCCAGCAGTCCGCCGCCGATCACCACCGCCCGGCGGTGGTGCTCATGCTGGGCATAGGCCACCATTTTGCGGGTGTCATCGATGGTGCGGAACCCGAACACGCCCTGCTTGACCTGCCCGCCCGGGGTGTAGAGCCCGTCCATCGGCGGCATGTGGGAGCGGCTCCCGGTGGCGATGATCAGGGTGTCGTAGGGGGTCACCCTGCCGTCGCTGGAGAAGACATGCTTCGTGAAACGGTCGATCCTGTCCACCCTCACTCCGGCATGCAGTGTGATGCCGTTGTCCCGGTACCAGGACAGGGAGTTGAGGAAGATGTCGGCGTCGCTTTCCTCGCCGGAGAGGACGTGGCTGAGCATGATCCGGTTGTAGTTTCCATACGGCTCATCGCCGAACATGGTGATGCTGAACTGTGCGGCTCCCCCGCGGGCCAGGATTTCCTCCACGGCCCGGGCTCCGGCCATACCGTTGCCGATCACCACCAGCCGCCGGCGCGGGCCCTGCGCGGACGAACGGCTACGTGGAGTCTCCAGCAGCCTGGTCATCAGTGCTCCACCATGCCCAGGTCAATCACCACGGACCCGGTGACGCCCTCTGGGGCCGCAATGTAAAGCTCGACGGCGGACCCGCCCTCGATGTCCTCCACCACCCGCAGCGGAACATGGACGTCGCTCTTGGCTCCGATGGGAAAGTACCGCATGGGCACGCCGTTGCGCAGCAGGACAACCGTGATCAGTTCGGAGCTTGAGTTACCTCCGCGGAAGTACAGCGTCTGGTTGATCACCCCGTCCGGGACGTAGTGCGAGAGTTCGCTGTGGATGGGCACCGGCTTTTCCATGCCCGCGCCCTGGAAGTGGAAGATGCCTTGGAGGAAAAGGTTCTTGGTCAGCATGGGCATTCCCTTTCGGCCGGCAACAACTGTTACCGCCCATCCTGCGCCGCCCATGTTTCAGCCTGCCGGTTTCCCGGTAACGATCCTTTAACGCAAAACTCACGGTTTTTCCGGGCCTGTGAGGTTCAGGCCGGCGCGAGCACGCCCCGGTCCATCGAGTAGCGGATCCAGCGCCCCGTGGCGCTCCCGCCGTTGCCTTCCCCGGCGGACTGCTGGCACGCGGCGAACCATTTCCGGAGGGCGCGGTCGTGGCTGACCATCACCACGGTTCCGCTGAACACGGCGAGCGCAGCCTCCAGCTGTTCCACCAGGACGGGCGCCAGGTGGTTGGTGGGTTCGTCCACAATCAGGGTGCCGTAGCCACCGAGCAGCAGCCGGGCAAGGGCCAGCCTGCGCTGCTGGCCGGCGGAGAGGCTGCCGACAGGAACATGGAACTCGCTGGTGCGGAACAACCCCAGCCCGAGCAGGGCTTCGGCATGTTCGTCGATGTTGCCGCCCAGGCCCGCCGCGAACGCCGGAAGCAGCCGGAGCGACGGACGCGGCGGCAGTTCGAGTTCCTGCTGCAGGTAGCCCACCCGTTCGGGCCGGGTGACACTTCCGACGGCGGGCGCCAACGTTCCGGCGAGCACCGACAGCAGCGTGGACTTGCCCGCACCGTTCGGCCCGACGATCAGGATCTTTTCGCCCACGCCGGCCTGGAAATCCGTAGGTTGCAGGCGTCCCGGCACGCTCACGGCGAGGGCAGTCAAGGGGGCCTCCAATGGCACCTGCTGCGCAGGCGCCCCGGCGGTGCTGGTGCCGTCTGGCGAGGCTTCATATCCCATCCCTGCTGGCGGCGCGAGCCGCAGCGGCACGGGCGGCTGCTCCACCGGGCTGGCTTCGAGCCGCCGCAACCGCTCCCGTGCATTGCGGACCTGGCTGCTCGCGGCCCGTTCCCAGGTGCCCGTTTTGAAGCCGAACGCCATTTTGTCGGCGTCGCGTTTGCGGCCGTACCCCATGTTCCCCGGCCGCGTTTCCGCCTGGAGCTTCTCGGCTGCCATGGCGTCCAGCCAGCCGTGGTACTGCTGGACCCAGCGCTGGCGTTCGGCGGCCTTCTCGCGGAGGTAGCCGTCATAACCGTTGCCGTAGCGGGTCACAGTGCGGCGCTCAGCATCGACTTCGATGATCGTGGCGGCCACCTTGCGGAGCAGCATCCTGTCGTGCGAAACCACCACCACGATGCCGCGGTGCGCTGCCAGCCGTTCTTCGAGCCATGCCACGCCGCGGGCATCGAGGTGGTTGGTGGGTTCGTCCAGGAGCAGGATGTCCGCGGGGTCGGCCAGGACGCAGGCCAGGGCCACGCGTTCCTGCTCGCCGCCGGACAGTGATCCGAGTGTCCGGCTCCGGTCCAGGCCGCCCAGGCCCAGCCGGTCCAGCGCAGCTTCCACCCGGGATTCCGCGGCATAGCCTTCCCGGAGCTGGTATTCGGTCTGCAGCCTGCCGTAGGTTTCCAGGTCGTCGTCTGCGGCGTCGGCCAACCCGGCCTCGAGCCGGTCCAGTTCCGCTTCCAACGAGCGGAGGGAGGCGAGGGAAGCGTCAATGGCATCACCCACACTGAACGACTCCGGCAGCCCATGGGTCTGGGCGAGATATCCAACCCGGCCGCTGGTGGTGGCGGTGCCTTCCTGCGGCGGCTCATGCCCGGCCAGTATGCGCAGGAGGGTGGATTTGCCGGCGCCGTTTTCGCCCACCACCGCCACGTGCTCGCGAGGGGTGATGGCCAGGTCGATGTGGTCCAGCAACAGGCGGTCGCCGTAGCCGTGGGAAACGCCGGTAAGGTTCAGGTGTTCAGTCAAGGGAAGTCCTCGCAAAGTTCCGAAGTGCGGCCGCGGGAGCGAGTCCGGAAGATGGGGCGCCCGGCCAACGGCCTTGGATTTTGGGGGAACAGTCCGGCGTGGCCGGGCTGTTGTCAGGACTTCATCGCTCCAGCCTGCCTGCCAGCGCCTACTGAGTCAAGCGGGAGTCAATCGGCTATCCCACCCAAGTAGCCCGCAATTGACGTCCCCGGCCGCGTTTTTGACTGCGTTACCTGCGAGCCAGTTGGGTGGGGATAGGCTGAAACCATGGCCACCGTTCACCGCCGACCACCCGCACCACAGCCGCAGCTGTACCGGTTTTCACCCCTCGACTTCGCCGCGGTGGGCCTTTATGTCGCAATTGCGGGGTTCTTCGCGGTGGCCGGCGAACTGGTGGCGCCCGTCCTCCGGCAGCTCGCGCCCACGGCCGCCGCCGCTTCCTACGCCATGAACCTGCTGTTTTATGCCTCAGTGGGAATTCTCGCGCTCCTGGCGGCACGCAAGGTAGTTGGCCGTGACCTGCGGGTTCTTGCAACCCGGCCCTGGTTCACCCTGTTGATGGTGCCTGCGGCTGTGATCGCCATGATGATCCTCTCGGCCATCGCGGTGGCAGCCAGCGGCAGCGTGGCGACGTCCGAGAACCAGGCCGGACTCCAAGCCTTAATGCAGCAGGTCCCGGCGTGGCTGATGGTCCCGCTGCTGGTGGTGGTCGGCCCGTTCGTGGAGGAATACATCTTCCGCCACCTGCTGATCGGGAAGCTGAGCCGCCGGATCAACATCTGGGTGTGTTGTGTCCTGTCCGTGTTCCTGTTTGCGGCACCCCACATCGTGGGTAAGGAAGCACTGACGCTGACAGTCCTGCTGCCCTACCTGGCCATGGGCGCCACGCTGGTGTTCGTGTACGTCTGGACCGGGAAGAACCTGATGTTCTCCTACTTCGTCCACGCCGCCAAGAACCTGCTGGCGGTGGTGTTCATCTACGCCATCCCGCCCGAGGTCTACGAACAGCTCCAGCAGGTCCAGGCCTGAAACCAACGCGGGGTCAGATCCGGCCCTTAAAAGCCCCATTTTTGGGCAAGGTCTGACCCCGCGTTGCTCCCCAAGCCCGCAAGCCCGCAAGCCCGCCCAGGGCACCCTGCGGCGTGGGCACCCATTGCTGTCCGAGGCCTCTTGGGCCCTGTCGAAAAGGCCCGGGTCCACGTAGCTTGGGGGCATGGGACTGAATATCCAGATTGTTGTTGACTGCCGCGATCCCCACCAGTTGGCCCAATGGTGGGCCGAATCCCTCGAGTGGGCAGTGGAGCCCCAGGACGAGGGCTTTATCCGGTCCATGATTGAGCAGGGCTACGCCACCGAGGACCAGACAACAACCCACAACGGCAAGCTCGTGTGGGCCACCGGCTGCGCGATCCGGCCGCCCGAGGAGCTGGAAGCGAAAGCACCGCAGCGGCGGATTCTCTTCCAGACGGCGCCGGAGGGCAAGACCGTCAAAAACCGCGTGCACTGGGACCTCAACCTCGCCGGCCGGGACAAGGATAAGGTGCGCCGGGAGCTCGAATCCCGCGGCGCAACATTCCTCTGGACAGCCAATGAGGGCCCGCATTTCTGGCACACCATGGCGGACCCCGAGGGCAACGAGTTCTGCATCAGCTGACCCCGATTACTAGACTTGGACGGTGAGCAACCAAATCCCCGCCTCGGTGTCCGACGTCTTCGATCCAACCCGCTGGCGTGTGGTGTCCGGCTTTGACGACTTCCAGGACATGACCTACCACCGCCAGGTGGAAAGGGATTCCGACGGCGGCTGGGTGCGTGACCTGCCCACGGTCCGGATCGCTTTCGACCGGCCCGAGGTCCGCAACGCCTTCCGCCCCGGCACCGTTGATGAGCTGTACCGGGCCATGGACCATGCGAGGATGTCCCCGGACGTCGCCACCGTCCTGCTCACCGGCAACGGGCCCTCCCCCAAGGACGGCGGGCACTCCTTCTGCTCGGGCGGCGACCAGCGGATCCGGGGCCGGGACGGCTACAGGTATGCAGATGGCGAGACCCAGGAGAGCATTGACCCGGCCCGCGCCGGCCGGCTGCACATCCTGGAAGTCCAGCGGCTCATGCGGACCATGCCCAAGGTGGTCATCGCCGTCGTCAACGGCTGGGCAGCCGGCGGCGGACACTCCCTGCACGTGGTGGCGGACCTCACCATCGCTTCCCGCCAGCACGGGAAGTTCAAGCAGACGGACGCCACCGTAGGCAGCTTCGACGCCGGTTACGGCTCAGCCCTGCTGGCGCGCCAGATCGGCCAGAAGGCCGCCCGCGAAATCTTTTTCCTTGCGCGCGAATATTCCGCAGAAGACATGGTTCGGATGGGTGCCGTGAACGAGGCCGTGGACCACGAACGCCTCGAAGAGGTTGCCCTGGAGTACGCGGCCGATATCGCCCGGCAGTCACCGCAGGCCATCCGGATGCTCAAGTTCGCCTTCAACCTTGCCGATGACGGCCTGGCCGGCCAGCAGGTGTTCGCCGGCGAAGCCACCCGGCTGGCCTATATGACGGACGAGGCGGTGGAGGGCAAGGAGGCGTTCCTGCAAAAACGCGATCCCGACTGGTCCGGCTTCCCGCACTACTTCTAAGGGAGGACCGGCAATGAGCACCGAACCCACAGGCCCCCAAGCGAACACCGCACCAAGCGGCGCCCTCAACATCGATCCCGCACTGAAGGCCCTGGCTGCCGCCCTCCACGGCGAGGGCCCCGCCGTCGAACTATCCGTCGACCAACAAGGCAACCTGGTGGTGGGCCATGTGGAAACGCCCGGCTGCGACGACGCCGTGGCCGTGGTCCGCACCTCCGGGTCCACCGGCACACCGAAGGCCACCGTCCTCACCGTTGAATCCCTGGCCGCGTCCTCCATGGCCACGGCACTGGCGCTCAAGGGCGAGGGCCAGTGGCTCCTGGCGCTGCCCGTGCAGTTCGTCGCCGGCATCCAGGTCTTGGTCCGTTCCCTCTTCGCCGGCACCCGCCCGTGGGTGATGGACATGTCTGGCGGGTTTACGCCTGAAGCCTTCACTGCTGCCGCCCTGGAGTTGACCGATAAGATCCGGTTCACTTCGCTGGTCCCCACCCAGCTGCAGCGGCTGCTGGAGGATCCGTCGCCGGAAACGCTGGCTGTGCTCCGCCGCTTCAATGCCGTCCTGCTGGGTGGGGCACCTGCTTCCGCTTCGCTGCTGGCCGCTGCCAGGGATGCGGGCGTCCGCGTGGTCACCACCTACGGCTCCGCCGAGTCCTCCGGCGGCTGCATCTACAACGGCTATCCGTTGGAAGGTGTCTCGGTCCGGGTGGACGGGGACGGCCGGATCCTGCTGGGCGGCGACACCATCGCCGCCGGCTACCTGGAGGCCCCGGACCAGGAGTCCGGCACCTTCTTCGAGGAGGACGGCGTGCGCTGGTACCGCACCAGCGACCTCGGCACCATCGACGAGGACGGCCGCCTCACCGTCCTGGGCCGGGCCGACGACGTCATCATCACCGGCGGCATCAAAGTGTCTGCCGCGCACGTGCAGGAAGAGCTGGAAAAGTCCGACGGCGTGGCCGCGGCTTTTGTGACCGGCGTCCCGTCCACTGAGTGGGGCCAGGCGGTGGCGGCTTACGTGGCACTGGCCGGTTCCGGTACGGGTGCCGGGCCGGCCGAAGCCGGCGGCTCCACGCCAAGCCGGGACCACGCCGTCGTCCTCGAACAGGAGTGGCACCGGACGCTGGGCATCCTTGCACCCAAAACCGTGCTCGCTGCCTCCTCGCTGTTGTTGCTCCCGAACGGCAAGCCCGACCGGCTGGCCATGGCCGCCAAACTGAACGCCCTGCACCAGGGAAAGTAAAGTAGACCTGCACCACCGGGCAGGGCCCCCACCCTGCCGCCTTCCCCAAACCAACGCGAGGTACTGACCGTGGCCACAGCCGCACAATGGATCCAAGGCGCCCGACTCCGGACGCTGCCCGCTGCGATTGCGCCGGTGCTGATCGGCTCCGCCGCCGCCTACGAGATGGATTCATTCCTTCTGTTCAACGCCATCCTCGCCGCCCTCGTGGCGCTCCTGCTGCAGGTGGGCGTGAACTTTGCGAACGACTACTCGGACGGGATCCGCGGCACCGACGATGACCGGGTGGGCCCGCTCCGCCTTGTTGGTTCAGGCGCCGCGAAACCCGAGCACGTCAAATATGCCGCCTTCGGTACGTTTGCCGCCGCCATGGTTTTTGGGCTGATCCTGGTGGTGATCACCCAGAGCTGGTGGCTGATCCTGGTGGGGCTGGGCTGCGTCATGGCAGCCTGGGGCTACACCGGCGGCAAAAACCCGTACGGCTACATGGGCCTGGGCGACGTGTTCGTGTTTGTGTTCTTCGGGCTGGTGGCCACACTGGGCACCACCTACACGCAGGCGGGGCAGATCAACCTGCCGGCCATCATCGGTGCGATCGGCACCGGGCTGATCGCCACGGCGCTGCTAATGGCCAACAACGTGCGGGACATTCCCACCGATATGCAGGCGGGCAAGAAGACCCTGGCCGTGCGGCTGGGTGACAAACATGCCCGGGAGAGCTACGTCCTGATGCTCGCCGTGGCGATCATGCTGGTGGTGATCCTGGCGCCCGGGCGGCCGTGGATGCTGATCGTCCTGCTTCTGATTCCGGCCTGCCTGATGCCGGCATGGCTGATGATCAACGGCCGCAAGCGCAAGAGCCTGATCCCGGTCCTGAAGCAGACCGGGCTGATCAACCTCGGCTACAGCGTGCTGTTCGCGCTGGGCCTGGTGCTCAGCCACGGGTTCTAGGCCGCGGCGTAACTGGGTCCCGGCCGGGCTGGCTAACGGGCGGGGCCGGCTAGCGGGTGGGGCCGGCCCCGCCCGTTAGCC
>NZ_VHIJ01000036.1:0-37052 GCF_006680095.1 Pseudarthrobacter sp. B4EP4b
GGGCGTGCGTTCCAGCCCGCGGACGACGTCGGCCAGCTCGCTCGTGGAGGCAAGCCTGGGTTCCGGATTGTCCGGGTGGGGGTGGCCGGCCTGGGTGAGTTCCTGCAGGACCGCGCCGGAGGGGTGGGCGGCGAGCAGGAGGTACATGCTCCAATTCTGCCTTGTCTTTTTCGCATGCTTTGCCGCCGTCACTCTTCCTGCACAGGCTTGTTGCCGCCGGTTTTGTACACATAGGGCCGGGGCTGCCTTATCGTTGCCCGGCCAGCGGTGGACAGTGGCTCCATGAGCAGGCATCAGTTGACACCCATCCCTTCAGATCCAGTCCCTGCCGGGCATTCGTCCCGGAGCCCGGATGACCTGCTGCTGCCAGCCTCTCCCGGCTTTGCGGCGGGTTTGGCAGGGCCGGACAAGGCCTGGCTGCCGGACAGCGGGGAAGAGGTGCTGCTGGTCACCTCGTCCGCTGTTGTGCGTGCCGAGGTGGAGCGGATCGTGGCGGCAGCCGGAGCGCATCTTCGCGTTGTTGCCGATGCACTGGAAGGGGCCAGGTACTGGGATGGCTCGGCCGCGGTTCTGGTGGGCAGTGACATCCGGGAGTTGCCGCCCCGGCGGCGGGCACCGGCTGTCCTCGTCGGTCTGGACGGTGAAGGCGACAGCCTGTGGCACCTGGCCGCGGCGCTCGGCGCTGAGCGGGTGGCCGTGCTCCCTGACGCCGCGGCCTGGCTGGCGGACCACCTCAGCCGCTCGCGGGCGCCCGGCCCGGGCGGGATCATCCTGGGTGTGACCGGCGGGTGCGGCGGCGCCGGAGCCACCACGGCGGCGATCTGGATAGCACAGGCGGCAGCCGGGATGGGAGCACGCGTACTGCTTGTTGACGGCGACCCCTGGGGCGGCGGGCTGGAACTGGCCATCGCCGCGGAGGAAAGCCCGGGCCTGCGCTGGCCCGACCTTTCCGAAGCGCGGGGCAGCATCGATTCGGGCCAGCTGTCCGACTCACTGCCCGTCTCCGGAGGATTTTCGTTCCTGTCCTGGCCGGCCACCCGTGAACAGCCCGTACCCGTGGCCGCGCCCACCACCACCGGCGTGCTCGACGCCGCACGCCGCGGGTTTGAACTGGTAGTGCTGGACATCGGCCGGGGCGCGGGACCCCTCCAGTCCTATGCCTGGGACTGCGACCGGATCATGATGGTGGTTCCCGCCCAGTTGAAGGCGGCCGTCGCGGCTGTGCGGCTGCTCAACGAGTTCCCGCCCGTGGAGGCTGGCCTCCTGGTCCGGGGCCGGTCGGGGGCTGCGCTGGACGCCTCGCTGATCTCGGAGGCCATCGGCCTGCCCGTGCAGGGACGCGTGCCTGAGCTCCGCGGAGTCGGTGCCGCCATGGAATCGGGCCGGCTGCTGGAACTGGGCAAAAGGCGCAGCGTCCGGCATTTTGCCGCCTCAGTGCTCGACACACTCGGCGACGAGCTGCCCACGGGAGAGATCCGATGAAGCAGCAATCCGCGCGAGGATCGGGAACAGCTGACGGGCTGCGGCGCCGTGCCCGGCTGATCGAGGGCCAGCGCATGGAAGGCCAGCGCCGGGACCCGCGCCGGGTGGAGCGGCAGATCGTTGACGCCGGGCTGCTGGAATCGGTCCGCGAGTCCATGATGGCCGAAGCCGGCGTTGTCACGCCCTCGCGGGTTGCTGCGGCGGTACAGGCTACCGGCAAGCTGCTGGGCACGGCCGGATCGCTGGCCGCGGTGGAGCGCATCAGCGCCGAGCTCAGCGGACTGGGACCCCTGCAGCCGCTCACCCGGGATCCGGCGGTCACGGACATCTTCGTCAACGCTCCGGACTCGGTATGGGTGGACCGGGGCCGGGGCATCGAGCCCGTCCCCGTCGCCTTCGGCGATGAGGCCCAGCTGCGGGCGCTGGCCTGCAGGCTGGTTGCCGCGGGAGGGCGCCGTCTGGATGACGGTTCGCCCTGCGTGGATGTGCGGCTGGCGGGTGGTTACCGTATCCATGCGGTCCTGCCGCCGGTGTCCACGGCGGGAACCCTGCTCAGCGTCAGGATCCGACGTGAACGGGTCTTCAGCATGGACGAGTTGCAGGCGGCCGGAATGTTCGGCCCCCTGGTAAGGGACGTCCTGGAACGGGTGCTGGAACTTCGGCTGAGTTTTCTGATCAGCGGCGCCACGGGTTCCGGCAAGACCACGCTGCTGTCCACCCTGCTGGGGCTGTGTGCCCCCGCGGAGCGGCTGGTCCTCATCGAGGATGCTTCCGAGCTGAACCCGGTCCATCCACACGTGGTCGCCCTCGAATCCCGGCACGGAAACCTCGAAGGCGGCGGGGAGGTGGGGCTGGGCGAGCTGGTCCGGCAGGCCCTGCGCATGAGGCCCGACCGGCTGGTGGTGGGGGAATGCCGCGGCGCTGAGGTGCGGGAACTGTTGACCGCAATGAACACCGGACACAGCGGAGGAGGCGGGACCATCCACGCCAATACTGCGCATGCTGTCCCTGCCCGGCTCACAGCCCTGGGTGCGCTCGCCGGCTTGAGCCCGGACGGCGTCCGGCTCCAGGCGGCCAGCGCCCTTGACGTGGTGATCCACGTCGAAAGGACCGGCCGCGGAAGGGAAGTGGCGTGCATCGGCCTTATCGAGGACGGCAGTGACGGTCTTCGCGTTGTGTCAGCCCTGGAAGCCTCGGAGGGCAACACCGTTCGGGGTCAGGGATGGGACGCACTGGCCAACCGGCTGGGACGTGAACCGGGGCAAGGCTTGTGACCATTCTCCTCGCAGCGGCCCTGGTGCTGGCTGCGCTGTTGGTTCTTCGCCCGCCGCAGGGTGCGGCAGCAAGGTTCCGCCGCGCCACGGGTGGTGTTGCTGCTGCCCGAACATCGGTAAGGCCGCTGGCCCGCCTGATCAGGGGGATCAGGCCTGGAACCGGGAAGGCGGCGGTCTCCGGCCCTGCAGCATCCATGACTCTGGTGGTGCAACAGCTTGCCGCGCTGCTGAAGGGTGGGCGCACCCCGGCCCGCCTGTGGGATGAGCTGTGGGGAATTTACGGGGCGAGCAGCCAAACCGAACAGGATGGTCCATCCGCATGGCGGCACGGCACCGGGCTAAGCCAGGGCTCACTGGCGCTGCTGGCGGCGGCCCGCGCCGCCGCGCGTACAGGTGCTCCGGTATCTGAGGCCATCAGGCGCGCGTTGCCCGCGGTTTTTCCGCGCCCGGGCAAGGAATCCCGGATCTGGTCCCAGCTTGCGGCCTGCTTCGACATCGCAGAAGCAAGCGGCTGCCCCTTGGCTGACGTGCTGACCAGGTTCGCGGCGCAGCTGGAAGTAGAGGACGACGCCGACGCCGCCCGGCAGACGGCACTGGCAGGGCCAAAAGCAACGGTCAGGCTGCTCACCTGGCTTCCGCTGATGGGGCTGGGCCTCGGCATGGCCCTCGGCGTGGATCCGCTGGCAATTCTGCTGGGCACGCCGCTGGGACTGGCGGCCCTCGTGGCTGGGGCTGCCCTCACCATAGCGGGCAGGGTATGGTCCGCCCGGCTGGTGGCGGCTGCAGCAGGAGCGGGACTGCCATGACCGGAACATTGCTGCCGGCGCTCGCAATCCTGGCCCTCTTGGCCGCCGCAGCCTGCCTTTTATTCCTTGGCAGGGGCCGGCCACGGAAGCGGTTGGCCGCCCTGTCCCTGGCCCAAAATCCTGGTTCGGCTGATGATCCAGGGACTGCTGGCGGCCGGTTCCGCAGCCGGGATGGACCCGACGGCCTGCAGGACACCGCCATGATGCTCGAACTCGTCGCCGCCATGCTGGACGCCGGGTCAGGGATTGGCCGTTCCCTTGATCTTGTCTCGGCCTCGGCGTCCTCCCAGTACCGCCAATCGCTGCGACCCGTCGTTTCCGCACTGGCAATCGGAGCGGACTGGGAGACTGCGTGGCGAAGCTCAGCCGTCAGGTTACCCGCCATTCTCGAACTGCGGGATGCCCTGGGATTCGCGGCGCTCACCGGAGCTCCGTCCTCGGCGATCCTCTATGCGCAGGCTGCCAGGCTTCGCCGGGAGAGGTTCCGTGCAGCGGAAAAGCGCGCAGCGTCCCTCGGCGTCAAGCTGGTGGTCCCGCTGGGACTGTGCTCGCTGCCGGCCTTTATCTGCCTGGGCGTTGTGCCCGTTTTGCTGGCCCTGGTCCCGTCGGGCTGACGGTGCGGCTGGTCCCGTCCAGCTGACAGAGCGGCGGTCCTGGCGCAGTTCGGGCAGTTCGGGCAGTTCCGAGGGGCTTCCCACCGCCGGGTCGCGGCCAATCGTCAGGCCTGCTCTTTCCCTCCACAGCCACTAACCGTCCCCAACTTTTCCACTTACGCAATAGCCGGCCTTACCGCTCGCGGCACGGCCCGGAAGAGTCAAACCAACCGGCAACCCTGCCGGACCATCGAAAGGAATCACCGCATGTCCATCAACCATGACCGCCGTTACGCCGCCGGAACCGCAGCGCTCGCAGCAGCCCGGCACCACACGAAACGGCGCACCGCAACCCGATCCGCTGATGCGCCTCCAACCGGGTCTGCTTCACTGCCGGCCAACGTGGTGGAGCTCTACCCGGGTGCCAGCGTCTACCCGGGTGCCACCGCCCAACGCAGCACCGGCGTCCGGAGGCTGCTCGGATCAGAAGCCGGCATGGCCACGGCTGAGTATGCGATCGCCACTTTGGCCGCCGTCGGCTTCGCCGGGCTGCTGGTCTTCATCCTTCGCAGTGAGGAAGTGCGTGGCTTCCTGCTGAACCTGATCCGCACGGCACTGGCGTTGCCATGACCGGTGCGCCGAATGCGGTGCGCCTTCGGCCACCGGCAGAGCGGGGCGCCGTTACCGCAGAATTTGCCGTGACCCTGCCTGCCGTTGTGCTCCTGCTGGCCATGCTGCTTTCCGGTGCAGCCGCCGGGGTCACCCAGTTGCGGCTGGAGGAAGGCGCCCGGGCGGGTGCACGTGCGCTGGCCCGCGGGGACGATGCGGCAGCCGTGGAAAGGATCGTACGACAGCTTTCGGGACCGTCGGCATCTGCGGCTGTGGCAGCCGAGGGCGAGTGGCTGAACGTCACTGTCGCAGACCGGGTAGGGGGTCCGCTGGGGGCAACAATTCCGTGGACGCTGACGGCCCGCGCCTCAACCCGCAGCGAGGCAGTTGCAGCGGGCCCGGGTGTTTCCCCGGCCGACGCGGCTGCGGCAGGCACCGGATGACCGGGGCCAGGGCCAGAGCCAGAGCCAGAGCCAGGGCCAGGGTTGGGGACGGACCGGAGCGCGGCTCGGGCACAGTCCTCGCAGCGGGTTTGGCATTGATGGTGATGACGGCCATGGCGCTGCTGCTGCTCCTGGCCCAGTCGGCTGTGCTGGCCAGCAGGGCCGCCGCAGCCGCCGACCTGGCTGCCCTCGCCGCGGCGGACGCCCTGCGCGGGGTCACCGACGGGGAGCCCTGCGACGTGGCGGCCGAAGTCGCGGCGCGGCATGCCGCTGCGGTGGTCAGCTGCTTCGAGGGAGAGGCCCAAACCGTGGAGGTCCGGACGGAGCTGATCGAGCGGACGGTGCTGGGCGCGGCGAGCGGCCGGGCACGGGCGGGACCCCCGCCCTGAACACGGCAAACGGCTGAACCCGGGTTCGAGCCCGGTTGGGTCCGAGGAGGGCCAGGAAGGAGCCAGGATTTCAATCTAAGGGGGGCGACAATCTGAACCAGCATTGAGGCATAAACAGGGATTCAGTCTGCGGGAGTCAGGCTGAGCAAGGCGAAGGAACCAGGCGTCAGCGCTGGGCTTCCACGCTCTCGGCGCTGGCCTCGGTGGCATCCTTCAACAGGACGTCGAGCAGGGTGACCGCGGCCCCCTTGTCCAAGGGGTTGTTCTTGTTCCCGCACTTGGGCGACTGGACGCAGGAGGGGCAGCCTGATTCGCATTCGCAGGCCTTGATGGCATCCCGCGTCGCCGCCAGCCACACCTTCGCCTTGTCGAAACCGCGCTCGGCGAAGCCGGCACCGCCAGGGTGCCCGTCATACACAAAAATGGTGGGCACCCCGGTGTCGGCATGCAGGGCAGTCGAAACGCCCCCGATGTCCCACCGGTCGCTCGAAGCCACCAGCGGGAGCAAGCCGATTGCTGCGTGCTCGGCGGCGTGCAGGGCACCAGGGAACTGTGCCTCAATAAGGCCGGCGGCGGTAAGGGACCGGTTGTCCACCTCGAACCACACTGCCTTGGTGAACAACTCCCGGGCGCCAAGGTCCAGGGGCTCCTCACCAAGGATTTCGTTGGAGATCAGGGCCTTGCGCTGGAAGGAAACCACCTGGGTGGTGACCTTGACGTCGCCGAAGTGCAGGGAAACGTCACCCCAGCTGGCGGTTCGCTGGGTTTCCAGCACCTCAATCTGGGTGACGTCCCGTGCCGTGGTGTAGTAGTCGGGATTGGCGCGGCGGACCACCACACAGTGATCGTCCTCGTTGAGGTCCTCCACCACGTAGCTGTCGCCCTGGTGGATGTATACGGCGCCGGTATGCGCCTGGTAGTGGGTCTGGGGTGAGTCCATCGTCCCGAGGAGGGAGCCGGTATCGGCGTCAACAATACTGACCGGCCCGCCGCCGTCGGCCCGCAGGTTCACCATGGCGGCCGCACTCTGGGAGTGGGTCCAGAACCAGCCCGCCGGGCGGCGCCGCAAATACCCCTGTTCCACAAGGCGGTCGAGGAGTGCCTCGGCCGTGCCCCCGAACAGGTCCAGCTCAGCCGGCCCCAGAGGCAGTTCCGCTGCCGCAGCGCACAGATGGGGGCCCAGCACATAGGGGTTGGCCGGGTCGAAAACAGTGGCTTCCACGGAGACGTCGAAGATTGCTTCCGGGTGGTTCACCAGGAAGGTGTCCAGCGGATCGTCGCTGGCAACAAAGGCCGCGATCGCATCCTGCCCGGCCCGGCCGGCCCGCCCGATCTGCTGGAACAACGAGGCCCTGGTGCCGGGCCAGCCCGCAACCAGGACAGCGTCCAGGCCTGAGATGTCGATACCCAGCTCAAGCGCGGAGGTACTGGAAACACCCAGCAGCCTGCCGGAGCGCAGTGCCTTCTCCACGGCCCGGCGTTCCTCCGGCAGATACCCGGAACGGTAGGCAGCCACGCGCTGCGGGAGGCTGGGGTCCACTTCGTCGAGCAGCCGCTTGGTGATAGACGATATGGTCTCCGCACCTCGACGCGATTTGATGAAAGCAATCGTCCGGACGTGGGCCGACACCAGGTTGGCCAGCAGGTCGGACGTTTCGGCCACGGCTGTGCGCCGCTCCTTGGCGCCGTTCTCGCCGCGGAGTTCGGTGAGCGCCGGTTCCCAGAAAGCCACCGTGGTGGCACCGTGCGGTGACCCGTCCTCCGAGACGGCCTTCACCGGGGCGCCGATGAGCCGGGCAAAGGAGACATCGGGATCAGATGCCGTGGCTGACGCGGCGATGAATACGGGCTCGGGGAATGAGGTGCCGGCTCCGTAATACGCGCAGATCCGCCGCAGCCGGCGCATCAGGTTGGCCACGTGTGAGCCGAAGACGCCCCGGTAGCTGTGCGCCTCGTCAATGACTACATAGCGGAGCCGCCGAAAGAAGGCCGCCCACCAGGCATGGTTCGGAAGGATACCGAAATGCAGCATGTCCGGATTGGCCAGGATGAAGTTGGCGTGGTCCCGGATCCAACGCCGGGAGGCGGGGTCGGTGTCGCCGTCGTAGGTTTCGGCGCGGACGGTGGGCAGCTGCAGTGCCCGGATGGCGTTGAGCTGGTCGGCGGCGAGGGCCTTGGTGGGGGACAGGTAGAGGGTGACCGCGCCGTCGTCGTGGATCTTTCCCGGATCGGCAAGAACCCGCAGCTCGGAACGGTGGATGGCATCCAGGGCCGGGAGCTGGTAGGCGAGCGACTTCCCCGAAGCCGTCCCGGTGGCCACCACAACGTGCCCGCCGCCGTGCGCAATGTCAGCTGCTTCCACCTGGTGGCGGTAGGGCTGCTGTACTCCGAGCGAACCGTAGGCTGCAACCAGATCCGGGTGGACCCAGGACGGCCACGGCTCATGCACCGCCTTGCGGGCGGGGATGGTGCGGACATGACGCAGCTGTTCCGGGTCCGGGCCGCGGCCCAGCAACGGAATCAGGGAGTCATGGGGGTTCACCCATATATTGTTTCACCCGCCGCGGGCTTGCCGTGCCGGGTTCGCCCTCGGGGGAAACAAGGGAGACGCGGAAAATCCAGGAATTCAGGGAGATGCGCCAGGCGCTAACTCAGGGACAGATCGGCCCCGTCGCGGGATGCGGACAGCATCAGCACCCGGGAAACAGTGGTCCAGCCAAGATGCGAGTAGAGCTTCTGGCCATCAAGGGACGCCAGCAGCAGCCCGGTCTGGACGTCATGCCCAAACGCCTGCGCTGCCAGTGCGCGCATGATAAAACTGCCAAGGCCGCGCCGCTGGAAGGCCGGTTCGGTGATGATTTTGTCGAACACCGCGGTGTCGCCCACCACATAAACCCGGCCACTGGCGGCCAGGGTGTCACCGGAGCGCACCTCCGCGTAGTGCACACCGTCCTGTTCGGACGCCGCCAGGGAAAGGTCGTCATCCGAAAGCCAAGGATCCTCGGCGTCCTGGGTTTCCATGTCCACGATCATCATGGCCTGGGTGTCGGAAGTGACGTTCAATCCGTGCTGCCGGGCAAGTTCCGAATACCGGGCGAGGTCGTTCGTCAGGATCGTCAGGCCCCGGGCCGGCACTTCCGCCGCCTTCGCCGCGAGCACGGCAAACTCCGTGTCCGTTGGATCGGACGCGAAAAACTCCCATTCACCTGAGGTATCAGACCGGAGCGCGGCCGGAAAGCGGCCTTCCGACGATGTCCGGTAACCGCGACAGCCAGCCCATCCGGCCACCCACACTTCAAGAAGGCCAGTGATGTCGTTAACCATGGTTTCCGGGCTCATGCGATGAGACTATTCCACCCCGATCACAAGCAACAGGGGGTGGCAGGCAAGAAGTCCTGAGCTTATGCAATTGTGATGCGGCACCCCTGGGCGCCCGCCCGTGGCAGAACCGGGACAGGCCACTGGAATCCAAGCCGGTACCCTTAAATACGTGGCTTTGAACCGAATCGTGCTTTTTTACGGCTTTACCCCCATCGCTGATCCGGACGCCGTCCGGCTCTGGCAGCGTGCCCTCTGCGAGAAACTGGGCCTGACCGGCCGCATCCTGATCTCCAAAGACGGCATCAACGCAACCGTGGGCGGCGAAATCGGCGCCGTGAAGCAGTACGTCAAGACCACGCGCGAGTACAAGGGCTTCCACGGCATCGACGTTAAATGGTCCGACGGCGGTGCGGAAGACTTCCCGCGCCTGAGCGTCAAGGTACGCGACGAAATCGTCTCCTTCGGCGCCCCCGGCGAACTGAAAGTGGACGACAACGGTGTGGTGGGCGGCGGCAAGCACCTCAAACCCGAAGAACTGCACGAACTCGTGGATACAAAGAAGCAGGGCGGGGAAGAGGTTGTCTTCTTCGACGGCCGGAACGCCTTCGAAGCACAGATCGGCCGCTTCAAGGACGCGATCGTCCCCGATGTCGCCACCACCCACGACTTCATCAAGGAACTCGAGTCCGGGAAGTACGACGGGCTCAAGGACAAGCCGGTGGTCACCTACTGCACCGGCGGCATCCGCTGCGAAGTGCTCTCCAGCCTGATGGTGAACCGCGGTTTCAAAGAGGTCTACCAGCTGGACGGCGGCATCGTCCGCTACGGCGAAACCTTCAAGGACCAGGGCCTTTGGGAAGGCTCGCTGTATGTGTTCGACAAACGTATGCACCTCGAATTCAGCGAGGACGCGAAAACCATTGGCCAATGCGTACGATGCTCGGCCCCCACCAGTAAGTTCGAGAACTGCTCCAACCCGAGCTGCCGCACCCTCACCCTGTACTGCGCCGAATGCGCTTCCAGCCCGGAAACCCTGCGCTGCCCCGAAGGCTGCGCGGCGTAGGACCGGGCTCACGGCCTGCGGAAGCGCAACGCCTGTCACAGGCGCCGGAGCCGATACGCGTAGTTTGCACCTGTCCGGGCGTCCACAGTGACAGTCAGGGCAGTCTCGGCCGAGAGATAAATGACGTTCTCGCGGTTGATGCCGCACCGCAGCCCCAGGTCAACCAGCGTGAGCGCGTCGCTGCGGACCGTGAAGTTCACACGGCGCTGGCTCCGGCAGGCCAGCGCCAATGCGTAGGTGCCGGTGCCCACCACGGGGGTAGTTTCGCTGCGGGTTTCGCCCGCGGCCAGCAGTCCGGCTGCCGCGTACATGACCGGATCGCCGGTATCTGGCAGGCTGCGGGACACCCATGACTCCAGCTCGGCCTCGCTGACGGGTTCCCGCTCCAGCGGATCGCGGGTGAATGCCGGCGCCGGGGCCACAGTCTGCTCCGCATCAGCGGGATCGGCCCAGCGGCCGTCGTCGTAGGTGTATTCGCAGCCGCCCACCGCAAGCCCTGCCGCGAGCACAAGGCCGAGGACGACGGCGGACGCAGGCTTTCGCGCCAGCGGCGCCGGGGCTGTCCGTAGCGGACCGGGCGCGGAGGATTTCCGCACACTGGGCATAGTCCGACTTTAAGCCCGCAAGCCTCCGCGGACCATAGCTATTGCGCCGGCATCAGCTGGTAGGCCTAGATGAGGGGCGCGTCCACACTGGAGGTGCTGATTTCCAGCCTCCCTGTATTGGGCAGTGTGATCCTGGTGACCTCGTTGCTGCCGTTGCACGCGGCTCCGGCATCCACCACGTCTTCCCCGTCCAGCGACACCGCGAAGAACGCTTTGCCTCCGCCCTCGCAGGTCGCCGTCAGGGTGTAGCGGCCGGCGCTGACATTGGAAGCTTCCCGGATGATCCGGTTTTTGTTGAGGATCTTCCCGGCATCCTTCAGCACGGCGCCCGGCGATGCCGGCAAGGCGGTGGCCCGCCACTGGGGCACGTCGGCGTTCTCGATCGACACCACCGGCGAGCATCCCGCCAGGGCTACGGCCGCCAGGCCTGCCAGCGCCGATGCTGTGCGCGGGAAGCGCTTCGGGCCGGCGGGCTGCTTCCGGGCGCGCGGAAGGACGGAAAGCGTTGTTGGCATACCCCAACGCTACCCCGTCCGGCAGGCCGCAACGTTCCAGCGCCTGCCGGGCCGGACCTCCCGCACTAAACTTGAGCGGTGCCTGAATCCCCATACGAGTTCACCGCCGGTAATACTCCCGACGCGCCCCGCAGCGACCTTCCGGACCTGCTCGCCGCACTCGCCGCGGACCTGCGCGCCGTGGACTACACGCTCGACGGCGTCACGAATCTCCTGGGCGAATCCGCCTACACCGCCTTGAACCGCGACCAGACCATCCCGGCACTGCTCGCTGCCGAGCGCGCGGTCCGGCGGGACGAGGGCGCCAAGGCGCTTGCCGCCGTCGTCCGTCTGTGGCTGCTCGCCGAGCCCCAGCCCAAGGAAACGCTCGACGCCGTCCTGCCGGGCCTTCGCGCGGAAGGGTTGCTTGCCCTGGGGCTGGTGGAGCCCGTTCCCGGCACGGCGCTCCTTGCCGCCAAAGCCGACCTGCGGCCCTACGGCTGGGACGCTAATGAAGACGGCAGCGGCGGCGCTGAACTGTGGGTGGCGAGCGACCTCGCTGCGCACCAGCAGGAGGGTGTGCTCCGGCACGACCACGTCCTGGGCATCGGCCAGGCCTCCACCACTTTGGTGCAGACAACCTTCCGCCGCCACACCAACCGCGCACTGGACCTGGGCACGGGCTGCGGCATCCAGGCCTTCCACCTGCTGCACCACTGCGAGCATGTGACGGCCACGGACATTTCCGAACGGGCGCTTGCCTTTACCCGGTTCAATATCCTCCTGAACGCGCAGGCCCTGGGGGTGGACCCGGACCGGCTGGGGGACCGGGTGAGCCTGCGCCTGGGCTCGCTGCTGGAACCGGTGGCCGGCGAGGAATTCGGGCTGGTGGTCTCCAACCCGCCGTTCGTCATCACGCCACGGAGCCCGGGGGAAGATGCCGCGGAGCAGTTCACCTACCGCGACGGCGGCCTGCCGGGCGATGACATCGTGGCTGCCCTGGTGGCCGGACTCCCGGCTGTCCTGGCTGAGGGCGGCACGGCCCAGATGTTGGGCAACTGGGAGGTGGCGGCCGGCACGGACTGGCAGGAGCGTCCTCAGTCCTGGGTGGTTCCCGGCGTGGATGCCTGGTTCATCCAGCGGGAGTTGGTCAGCCCGGAGCAGTACGCCGAAACCTGGCTGCGGGACGCCTCCGAGTCCCGGGACCGGGACCACTACCGGGACGCGTATGCGGCTTACCTGGAAGACTTCGAGTCCAGGAACGTGGCGGGGATCGGCTTCGGAATGGTGCTGCTGCGGCGGCCGGCTGGCTCCGGCCAGGGCTTCAGCCGGTTCGAGGAGATTACCTACCCCATCGAGCAGCCCATCGGCCCGCACCTGGGCGCGGCGCTGGAACGCCAGGACTGGCTGGCAGCCAACAGTATCGGGGACGCGCACCTGCTGGTGGCGGACGACGTCACTGAGGAACGCCACCAGCGCCCCGGCGCCGAGCATCCGGGCGTGATCCTGCTGCGCCAGGGCGCCGGCCTGCGCCGGACCAACCTGCTCAGCACCGAACTCGCCGGGTTTGTCTCGGCCTGCGACGGCGACCTCACGGCGGGCCAGATCGCCGGTGCGCTGGAGGCGCTGCTGGGCGGGGAGGACGGGTTCGACGCCGGCACATTCCGCAGCGGTTTGCTCGCCGAAGCAGCCAACCTGGTCCGGGACGGTTTCCTGATTCCAGCCGGTCAATAGGGCGCAGACGAAGGCGCGGAGCGGTGTGCCGCCGGCCCCCCTCTTTTCCACATGGATGCGCACATTTCTGCAAAATATGGTGAACTAGGCCAGTATGGGCGCATCTGCCCGAGCAACCTTTTTCTGTAGGAGCACCGTGCCAAGCAAGGCCAAAACCGGCAAGAAACTCGTGATTGTGGAGTCTCCGGCCAAGAGCAAGACCATCGCCAAGTACCTGGGCGAGGGCTTCATCGTAGAGGCCTCCATTGGTCACATCCGCGACCTGCCGCAGCCGTCCGAACTCCCCGCAGAGCTGAAGAAAACCTCGGTGGGCAAGTTCGCCGTCGACATTGACCACGACTTCAAGCCGTATTACGTGGTGTCCCCGGACAAAAAGAAAAAGGTGACCGAGCTCAAGGCCGCGCTCAAGGACGCCGACGAACTTTACCTCGCAACCGATGGGGACCGCGAAGGCGAAGCCATCGCGTGGCACCTCCTCGAAGTGCTCAAGCCCAAGGTCCCGGTGTACCGGATGACGTTCGGCGAAATCACCAAGGAAGCCATCCAGCGCGCCATGGGCAACCTGCGCGACGTCGATACGGCACTGGTGGACGCGCAGGAAACCCGCCGTGTCCTGGACCGCCTGTACGGCTATGAGATTTCCCCGGTGCTCTGGCGCAAGGTGGCGCGCGGCCTGTCCGCCGGCCGCGTGCAGTCAGTGGTCACCCGCATGGTGGTGGACCGGGAACGCGAGCGTATGGCCTTCAAGGCCGCCTCCTACTGGGACCTCACCGGCCAGTTCGGCGCCGACGCCGGCTCCTTCAAGGCCAAGCTCGCCGCCGTGGACGGCGCCAAGGTGGCCAGCGGCCGGGACTTCAACGACGACGGCGTGCTCACGTCCAAGAACGTGGCGCACCTCAACGAGGAGCTGGCAACGTCCCTGGCGGCAGGGCTGCAGGACGCCTCGTTCACCGTCCGCTCCGTCGACACCAAGCCCTACACCCGCCGCCCGGCAGCGCCCTTCACCACCTCCACACTGCAGCAGGAGGCGGGCCGCAAGCTTCGGTTCTCCTCGAAGAGCACCATGCAGGTGGCCCAGCGGCTGTACGAAAACGGCTACATCACCTATATGCGTACGGACTCGTCCGCGCTGAGCGACGAAGCCCTCACCGCTGCCCGCCGCCAGGCCTCCGAACTGTACGGGCCCGAGTACATCCCGCAGTCACCCCGTGTGTACACCGGCAAGGCAGCCAACGCCCAGGAGGCCCACGAGGCCATCCGCCCCGCCGGCGACTCCTTCCGCACCCCCGCACAGGTGGCCAAGCAGCTCTCCGGCGACGAATTCCGGCTCTACGAACTCATCTGGAAGCGCACCGTCGCCTCCCAGATGGCTGATGCCAAGGGTTCGACGGCGACCATCCGCCTCGGTGCCGTGGCTTCTGACGGGCGTGACGCCGAATTCTCCGCCTCGGGCACCGTGATCACGTTCCCCGGCTTCCTGGCAGCCTACGAGGAAGGCAAGGACGAGACCCGCGGCGATGACGACTCCGAGGAAGCGCGCCGCCTGCCGAACGTGGCCAAGGGCGATTCCCTCACCGCCGCGGACATCACGGCCATCGGCCACGAAACGTCCCCGCCGCCGCGATACACCGAAGCCTCGCTCACGGCTGAGCTGGAGAAGAAGGGCATTGGACGTCCGTCCACTTACGCCTCCACGATCTCCACCATCCAGGACCGCGGCTACGTGCGGAAGCAGGGTTCCGCCCTGGTACCGAGCTGGATCGCGTTCTCCGTGATCCGGCTGCTGGAACAGCACTTCAGCGACTATGTGGACTATGAGTTCACCGCGGACATGGAAGGCGACCTGGACAAGATCGCCAACGGCCAGGCCGTGGGCGCCTCCTGGCTCCGGCACTTCTACTTCGGCGAGGACTCCGATCCTGGCCTGCTGAGCATCGTCAACAACCTTGGCGAGATCGACGCGCGGGAAATCAACTCCATTCCCATCACGGACGAGATCACGCTCCGGGTAGGAAAGTTCGGCCCGTACCTTGAAAGCTCCGCCGCCACCGTGGACCCCAAGACGGGGGAGATTGTGGAGTCGGCGCGGGCCAATGTGCCGGAGGACCTCGCCCCCGACGAACTGACCGCCGCCAAGGCCGTTGAGCTGATGGAGACGGCCGCTCCCGAGGAGCGGGTGCTGGGTACCGATCCGCACACCGGGCATACCGTCGTCGCCAAGAACGGCCGGTACGGCGCCTACGTCACCGAGATCATCCCGGAGATGACCGAGGAACAGATCGCCGCGCAACCGGTGGAGTACTACAAGAACGGCAAGCCCAAGCCGCCCAAGAAGCCGGTCAAGGCCAAGCCCCGCACCGGCTCGCTGTTCAAGTCGATGACCGTCGAGTCCGTGACCCTGGACGAGGCACTGCAGCTCATGAGCCTGCCCCGCGTCCTGGGCGAGGACGCCGAAGGCAACCTGATCACCGTGCAGAACGGCCGGTTTGGGCCGTACCTGAAGAAGGGGACCGACTCCCGCTCCATCGGTTCGGAGGAGGAGATCTTCACCATCACGCTGGACCAGGCGCTGGAGATCTACTCCCAGCCGAAGCAGCGCGGCGCCCGGGCCGCGGTACCGCCGCTGGCGGAGTTCGGCCCGGACCCGGTGTCGGAGAAAAACATCGTGGTGAAGGAAGGCCGGTTCGGCCCCTACATCACCGATGGGATCACCAACATCACGGTTCCGCGTGCCACCTCCCTGGAGGAACTCACGCGTGAACAGGCTGTTGAACTCCTGGCCGAGAAGCGCGCCAAGGGCCCGGTCAAGCGCACCGCCACCCGCAAGCCTCCGGCCAAGAAGAAGGCAACGGCGAAGAAGTAGTTTCCGGGGTTGAGCCTGTCGAACCCGAACGTGGTTTCGACGGGCTCAACCATCGCGTTTGCAAGGGCCATCGCCACGTGATCATGTAGGTACATGACTGAACAGCCCCTGCACACGGATCTCCAGCCGCTGAATGACCTCGAGGAGAAGCTCGCCCTGGGCGGACAGCCTGATGCCAGTCCTGTGGACGTCATCCTGTCTTTCCTGAACAGCGAGGTCTACATCGTCAGCTCTGACAACATTGAGGGCGTCGATTCCCAGGTGGAGCCGCTGGTCCTCGCCAACGCCGACGGCGACCCCGTCCTGGCCGTCTTCTCGCACCCCAGCCGTGTGGACCAGCAGTACCTGGACGCGGCCCCCAATGTCCTCGGCACACAGGGCGCGGCCATCATTGCCAACATCGGAGACGAGCTGGGAATGGTCATCAACCCGGGCGCAGCCTACGGCTTTGAGATCAACCCCGAAGGTGTCGCCAACATCAAACGCGACTTCAAGCGCGCCGACGAGGAATAATGTCAGCATGCGGCTAGGCGTCCTCGATATCGGGTCCAACACTGTCCATCTCCTCCTGGTGGATGCCCACCCCGGCGCGCGGCCAGTCCCGTTCGCCTCGCACAAGCGTCCGCTCTCCCTGGTCCAGTACCTGGAGCCGGACGGCAGCATCAGCGACGCCGGCCAGCACGAACTCACCGAATTTGTCCTGGAAGCCTGGGAATTCGCGGCCCGGCACAAGGCCGAGGACCTTCTGGCGTTCTGTACTTCCGCCATCCGCGAGGCCACCAATGGCCCCGAAGTCCTGGCTCGTGTCAAGCACGAAACCACCGTCACGCTGCAGGAACTGACGGGAAGCGAGGAAGCGTCGATGACTTTCTTCGCCGTCCGGCGCTGGCACGGCTGGGGTGCCGGACCCATCCTCAACCTGGATATCGGCGGCGGCTCCTTCGAAATGGCGTTCGGCCAGGACGAGTTGCCGGAAGTTGCCACATCCGTGCCGCTGGGTGCCAGCAGGCTGACGCGGGACTGGCTTGCGGATGATCCGCCCACAGCCAAGAGTGTCAAAGAACTGCGGCGCTACATCCAGGCCACCCTCAAGCCGGCAGTCCGGGAATTCGACGGGCTGGGCCGGGCCAACGTCGTCGCAGGAACCTCCAAGACCTTCCGCTCCCTCGCCCGGATTGCCGGAGCTGCCCCGAGCGCAGCAGGCCCTTACGTCAAGCGCGTGCTGCACGGCTCCGACCTCGGAGTATGGGCGCAGCGCATTTCTGCCATGAAAGCCGAAGACCGGCTCCACTTGCCCGGCGTTTCCGAAGCCCGGGCCCACCAGCTGCTCGCCGGGGCACTGGTGGCGGAGGCGGCACTGGAGCTCTTCAAGTTCAAAAAAATCAAAATCTGCCCGTGGGCGCTGCGCGAAGGCCTCATCCTCCGCCGCCTCGACCAGCTGGTTTTTTCCGGGCCCAGGGAACTGGCCCCGCACGTTACGCCGCCGGCCGTCGAGGCGGCCGTCTAAACGCTGCAGCGTAGCCCGCTAAATGTTTTAGGCGACGCCTTAAAAGCGGAAGCACCGGCGGCCACGACAGGAAAATGGGGGAAAACCTGTCGCGTACGCCGGTGCCCTGGCAGGCATCCCCATGCCTGCCGCATCACTCGCACCCTCAATGAGGTACTAACTACAGTAGGGCTGCTAGTTGTGAAGTACCTGCACCCAACATGTGAGCCAGCTGTGAATCTTTCCAGTACAACGCCGGGTCAGATCCGGCCCAATCCCGACGGGTTTTCGGGCCGAATCTGACCCCGCGTTGCTGTTGCGGGTCGGCAGCCGCCCGGCCAAACTGCAATGATGGAGCCATGAGCAACCGAATCGCATTCCTTGGCTGTGGGTCCATGAACGAAGCCATCCTCGGCGGTCTGCTGGAAGCAGGGACGGATCCGGCTGACATCGTGGCCACCGTCCGCCGTGCCGAGCGTGCCGCGGAACTGGCGGAGCGCCACCACGGCATCACCGCGATCGCCGGTGAGGAGGAACCGGACAACAACAAGCACGCCAGCAAGGGGTCCGCCGTCGTGATTCTGGGGGTCAAGCCGGTCGGAATCACCGAACTGGCGCGCGAGATCAGCTCCTCCCTCGCCCCGGACACGGTGGTGGTGAGCGTCGCCGCGGCCGTTTCGATCGCCCAGCTGGAGGCTGCCCTCCCGGCCGGCCAACCGGTCATCCGCACCATGCCCAACACCCCTGCCAAACTGGGGCGCGGCGTTGTATCGGTCTCACCGGGCACCAGTTGCACGCCCGAACAGCTGCAGAAGGTCAAGGACATCCTGCAGGGCGCAGGAACCGTTGTTGAGGTGCCCGAGGAGCAGGTGGACGCCCTGTCCGCCATCAGTGGCTCAGGACCGGCGTACGCGTTTTATCTTGCCGAGGCGATGGCAGCGGCGGGCCAGGAGCTGGGCCTCGATGCCGAACTGTCCCTGCTCCTGGCGAGGGAAACCGTAGCCGGTGCCGGGTTTATGCTCGCCGAGCCGGGGGCGGACCCGGCGGCCCTGCGCAAAGCGGTGACCAGCCCCAACGGCACCACGGAGCGCGCCATAGCTACCTTTGACGAGCGCGGCATTCCGTCCATCATCGCCGCCGGCGCACGCGCGGCAGCGGACCGGGCAGCGGAGATCACCAAGCAACTCGGTTAAGCGCGACAAGACGGGGTTTCGACAGGCTCAACCACCGGCGGTGGTTGAGCCGGGGCCCACGCCCGCAGGGTTCCCTGGCCGAGCTTGCGAGGTTAGGGGCGGGGTGGGGAGCGAAACCTCAGGGACGGGCGGCGAAGCGTTCCAGCAGGTCCACGTGCCCGGACACGATCAGCATGTCCCGGGACGAGACCTTGGTTTCCGGCCGTGCGTAGGTGAAGTCCTCGCCCGGCGACTTGACGCCCACGATCGTCACGCCGTACTTGGACCTGACCTTGGACTCATCCAGCGTGAACCCTACCGTCTCGCGGGGCGGGTACATCTTCACAATGGCGAAGTCGTCGTCGAACTCGATGAAGTCCAGCATGCGCCCGGACACGAGGTGCGCGGCCCGGACACCGGCGTCGGCCTCCGGGTAAATCACGTGGTTGGCGCCAATGCGAGTGAGGATTTTGCCGTGCGAGGGCGTAATGGCCTTCACCCACAAGTGCTCGATGCCGAGGTCCACCAGGTTGACGGTGATCAGCACCGAGGACTCAATGGACGTGCCCACGCCCACCACGGCGGAGCTGAACTCCTGCGCGCCGAGCTGGCGGAGGGCGTCGATGTTGGTGGCGTCGGCCTCCACCACGTGCGTCAGCAGCGGGGCGAACTTCTGCACCAGGCTGCGGTCCCGTTCGATGGCGAGCACTTCCCGGCCCTGTTTGACCAGCTGCTCGGCAGTGGAGGAACCAAACCGGCCCAGTCCGATGACCAGCACCGGAGCATTGTGGGCGGGCCGCCGGGGGGCGTCTGGGGAACTAGCCAATGATGGGCCTCTCTTCGGGATAGTGGTACAACTGGCTGCGCTGGCGCAGCGCCAGGCCGGCAGCGAGGGTCACGGTGCCGACGCGGCCGGCGAACATCAGGGCAGTAAGGACGTAAACGCCCGACGGCGGCAGCTCGGCACTGAGGTTCGTGCTGAGCCCCACGGTGGCGAAGGCGGAAATGGTTTCGAAGAGCACACGGTCCAGGGAAGCGCCGCTGATATGGAGCAGCAGGAATGCGGACACCGAAACCAGGGTGGCGCCGGCCACGATCACCGAGATGGCGACGCGCATGCTGCCCTGCGGGATGGTCCGGCCGTAGACCTTGACATCGGCGTCGCCGCGCGCTTCAGCGATGATGGCCAGGAACATCACGGCGATGGTGGTGACCTTGATGCCGCCGGCAGTGGACGCGGACCCGCCGCCGGCGAACATCAGCGCGTCCGTCAGCAGCATCGTGGTGGATTCCATATGGTTCTGCTCCACGAGGTTGAACCCGCCGGACCGGGTCATCACCGAGGCGAACAGGGAATGCGTGATCTTGTCACCGAAATCCATGGAGCCGATGGTCCTGGCGTTGTCCCACTCCATCAGCCCCCATAGGAAGGTGCCCGCCGCGAGCAGGATGAAGGACACCTGGATGGTGAGCTTGGTGTGCAGGTTCCACTTTTTCCAGTTAAGCCCGTTCTGCTGCAGGACCATCACCACGGGAAAGCCGAGGCTGCCCAGGAACACGCCGAGCATCAGCGGAACCAGGATCCACAAGTCCGTTTCATAGGGCACGATGCCGTCTGAGTGCGGGGTGAAACCGGCGTTATTAAAGGACGAGATGGAATAGAAGATGCCGTGCCAGACGGACTGCAAAAAAGGCTCGCCCAGTGTCAGGAAGCGGGGGATCAGCGCCAGGGCCAGGATGCCTTCGATGACCACTGATGTGGTGATCACGATCCGCAGCAGCGTTCCCACTTCCCCGAGGCGGCCGGCGTTGTTCATGGATTCGGCGGCGATGATCTTGCCCCGCACGCCGAGCCGCTTGCTCACCATCAGCGCCAGCAACGACGCCAGCGTCAGGGTGCCGAGGCCGCCGATGAAAACGCCGATCAGGATCACCAGCTGGCCAAAAAAGGACCAGTGGACCGCTGTCGACACCACCGTCAGGCCGGTGACGCACACAGCGGAGACGGCGGTGAACATGGACTGGTGCAGCGGGGTGGCCGTGCCGGTGGCGGACGAGAAGGGCAGGGAGAGCAGGAACGTGAACACCAGGCACACGGCAGCGAATGCAGTCAGCGCAAGCCGGGCCGGCGAGGTGTTGGCAATGTCGTCAATGAAATCGCGCACCCGGGTGAAGACCCAGAGGCCCTCCCGCTCCTGAGCGGCGGGGTGCCAGCTGGCCGGGTTCCGGGGCCTCGACTGGCTTTGCGTCATGTGTGGCGTTTCCTCGGTTGGTTCTGCTTCCCTCAGTAGTAAACCACTTATGCCCGCGTAATGGCCGGGCGGGATAGGCTGCACGCTCGGGTAGCCTGTGATTGATGACATATCTGCCGGGTCTCAGCCAGCCCGCGCCGCCAACGACGGTGGCGTGGGGCCCTGACATGACCGCCTACAATTTCGGGCCGGGCCACCCCATGGCGCCGGAGCGGATGGACCTTACCGCCCGCCTGGCCCGCAGCCTGGGGCTGTTCGACCTGGACCATGTGGCCGTGGAAGCCCCCTATGTCGCCACTGACGCCGAGCTCGAGTCCGTGCACTCGGCCGAGTTTGTAGCAGCCGTCCGCAGGGTCAGCGATGACCCCTCCGCAATTGATGAGTCGCGGGGCCTGGGCACCGAGGACGATCCTTCTTTCGCCGGCATGCATGAGGCGGCGGCCAGGCTGGCCGGCGGCTCCCTGCTGGCCGCGTCAAAGATCCTGGACGGCTCAGCACTGCATGCGGTCAATTTCGGCGGCGGCATGCACCACGCTTCCCGCGACCGGGCCAGCGGATTCTGCATTTACAACGATGCGGCCCTCGCCGTGCAGAGGCTGCTCGACGGCGGGGTCAGGAAGGTCGCCTACCTCGACGTCGATGCCCATCACGGGGATGGAACGGAGAGCATTTTCTGGAATGACCCGCGGGTGCTCACGGTGTCCCTGCACGAAAGCGGGCTCACCTTGTTCCCGGGCACCGGATTCGCCAACGAGATTGGCGGACCGGAAGCGGAAGGAACTGCCGTCAATATCGCGCTGCCCTCCGGAACCGGCGACGCCGGCTGGCTGCGCGCCTTCCACGCGGTGGTCCCGCAGCTTGTGGCAGCGTTCCAGCCGGAGGTCATCGTCAGCCAGCATGGCTGTGACTCGCACCGGACGGATCCGCTCACGCACCTCAACCTCAGTGTGGACGGGCAGCGGGAGGCGGCCACCGCCGTCGGGAACCTTGCGGCCCGTTACTGTGACAACCGCTGGATTGCCACCGGCGGCGGCGGGTACAACGTGCTGCACGTGGTTCCCAGGGCATGGAGCCACCTGATTGCCATCGTCGCGGGCAGGCCGGTGCCGCTCCGGACCGCGGTGCCGGAGGACTGGCGGACGTACGTTGCGGAAAAGTTCGGCGTCTCGGCGCCGGGACTCATGGGCGATGACGTGGAACTGTGGTGGCGGTCCTGGGAAGTGGGATTCGACCCCAATGACGCCGTAGACCGGACCGTCATGGCTACCCGCAAAGCAGTTTTTCCGCTGCACGGTCTGGACCCCTGGTTCGACTGAAATTCCGCTCCCGCCGGCCCGCTTCCCAATGGCTTGGCCCGGCGAAATAGTTGATGCCTTTCGGCGTATATGTCGCTAGGGTGGGAGGCATGGTGACAGACGACGTATTTGCCGTCATAGCGGAATCGACCCGGCGGGACATCCTGGCGTCCCTTCGTTCCGGGGACAAGGCCGTGGGGGAGCTCGTGGAGGAACTGGCAGCTAGCCAGCCCACCATTTCCAAGCACCTGAAGGTCCTGCGTGAAGCACAGCTGGTCAGCATGCGGGCTCAGGGCCAGAAGCGTTATTACGCGCTGAACCGCGAGCCGCTGGAGGGGATTGCCAGCTGGCTTGAAACGTTCGACGTCGGCTCGGCAGCTCCCGCAGCGAAGTCACCTGCCGCCCCTGCGCGCGTTGCAGATCCGGAGGAAGAAGCTCCCATCGTCCCGGCAGGAGCCGGTGGACCAGCCCCGCGGCGGGAAGCACCGGAGAAGGAACACGCCATGGCCGACGCCGTGGCAGCGGACGCTGTCTCCGCCGGTGTCTTGGCGCCCGACGGCGCCGACCTGAGTCCCGCCGTCGTTATTCCGGGCGGAACGGCTGCCGCCCTCAGCGACGACAGCGTCCCGCAGCAGATCGGCCGCACAGTGGGCCGGGCGGCCACCAAGGCCGCCGACCTGCTGGCGAACCTCCCCAACCTCCCCAAGTTCGGCCGGAAGAAGTAGCCCCGTCAGTTGGGGTGTGACCTACTTGTTGAGCAGGCGTACGTGGTCCGGGGTGAGCTCGGAGATCCTGCTGACGCCGAGCAACGCCATGGTGCGCGCCATGTCCTTCTCGAGGATCTGGAGGGTGCGGTCCACGCCGGCGCGGCCACCGGCCATCAGTCCGTACAGGTAGGCGCGTCCGATCAGCGTGAAATCGGCGCCCAGGGCCAGGGCGGCCACGATGTCCGCGCCGCTCATGATGCCCGTGTCCAGCATGATTGCAGCATCGGTGTTGTCCGCGGTGAAGGCCTGCTTGACCTCGGGGAGCAGGTGGAACGGGATGGGCGCACGGTCCAGCTGGCGGCCGCCGTGGTTGGACAGGACCACACCGTCGGCACCGTGGTCCACCACGCGGCGGGCGTCCTCCACGGTCTGGATGCCCTTGACCACCAGCTTGCCCTTCCAGGTTTCGCGCAGCCAGTCCAGGTCCTCGAAGGTGAGGGTGGGGTCGAACATGGAGTTGATCAGGTCCGCCACGGTGCCGGTGTATCGCGAGAGCGAGGCGAACGTCAGCGGCTCGTGGGTGAGGAAGTTGAACCACCAGGCGGGGCGGTAGGACGCATCCAGCACGGTCTTAACCGTCAGCGCCGGCGGGATGGTCATACCGTTGCGGACGTCGCGGAGGCGGGCGCCGGCCACTGCGGTGTCCACGGTGACCATCAGGGTGTCGTTGCCCGCCTTGGCGGCGCGTTCGATCAGTTCCAGCGACCGGTCGCGGTCCGTCCACAGGTAGAGCTGGAACCAGTTGCGCCCGTTGGGTGCGGCGGCGGCAACGTCCTCGATGGAGGCCGTGCCCATGGTGGAGAGGGTGTAGGGGATGCCGGCTGCCTCGGCTGCCTGGGATCCGGCGTATTCGCCTTCGGACTGCATCATCCGGGTGAAGCCGGTGGGGGCGATGCCCACGGGAAGGCGGGAGGGCTTGCCGAGGATCTCTGTGCTGAGGTCGATGCTGGAGACGTTACGCAGGATGCCGGGGCGGAATTCGATGTCGAGGAAAGCCTGTCGGGCGCGGCCCAGGGTGATTTCCTCTTCGGCAGCGCCGTCGGTGTAGTCGAAGGGGGCCTGCGGGGTGCGGCGCTTGGCGATGTCCCGCAGTTCCCAGATGGTGCTGGCCCGCTTGAGCCTGGCTTCCTTGCTGAACTCGGGCTTCTTGAACTGCATGAGGGGTGCAAGGTCGGAGTATTTGGGAATGCGGCGCTTCAACGCAGCGGGCACGGCGGAGGCTGCGGGGGCCGGGCTGCCGGTGGGGGTCCCGGCTGGCGCGGCCGGAATGTCGGTCGCGTCCGGTGCAGGCGTGGTTTCCGGGTTGTTGGGCTGGATGGTGTGGGTCATGGCGTCCTCCGTTGGGCCGTGGGCAGGGTCCTTGGTGCACGGACCGGCTGTGGTCTAACCACACTCTAGGGCATGTGGTCCAACCACATCAACTACTATTGCTCCATGAAGACCCACCAACTTGTCCTCAGCTGGATTGAGACCGAGCTTTCCGAGGGGCGCCTGGCAGTAGGCGGACGGCTGCCCGCAGAGCGTTCCCTCGCCGAGCAGCTGCGGGTGTCCCGCACCTCCGTCCGCGAGGCCATCAGGATCCTTGAGGCGATGGGCGTGGTGCGGGCCGGAGTTGGGTCAGGCCCCGACGCCGGGACAGTTGTCATCTCGGATCCGACGGCGGCACTCGGCTCGGCCCTGCGGCTGCATGTGGCCACGCAGCACCTGCCCGTGGCGGACATTGTGGAAACGCGCGTGCTGCTCGAGTCCTGGGCTGTGTCCCATGCCAGGCCGGATTCGCCGGAGCTGGGCCGGGCCGCCAGGCTCTTGGAGGAGATGGATGCCGACGCGGTAGGCGTGGATGAGTTCCTGGCCCTGGATGTCCGTTTCCACCTGGCTCTTGCGGACGCTGCCGGCAACGCCGTGGTCAGCGCGATGATGGGCTCCCTGCGCGAATCCATCACCGGTTACGCGTCCCGGCTCACGGGCAATCTGCCGGACTGGGACACCATGGCAGACCGGCTCCGGGCGGAGCACCACAACATCCTGGCCGCGGTTCGGAGTGACGACGGCGAACGGGCGGCGAAGCTTGTTGCCGCCCATATCGAGGGCTACTACAGGGAGGCGGGGGTGGGCTCCGGAGATACGGTACCGGCCCGTCCCTGACCATCGGATTTTTGGGCAGATATGCAGACTCGGATGCCGTTCAAGTCCGCATATCTGCCCCAAAACTCCAGGAGTTTGGAGCAGGCGGTTAGCCGTGCACCGCTGAGCGCGGCGCCTTGGCCGGCCCGCTGCTGGCCCTGACCTGGAGCCGCGGCTGGTACCGGCTGCCCGGAGCGTCGTTGTGCTCTTTGCGGATCAGCGCGCGGAGTTGGTGCCAGGCCTGCTCACCCAGCTCGGTGATGGGAACGGCTGCCGTAGTAAGGGCCGGGGTGGTGTATTTGGCGAAAGGGATGTCGTCGAAGCCGGTGACGGAGATATCGCCCGGAACATCGAGCCCGCGCTCATGCAGCCCGCTCATCAGGCCCATGGCCACCAAGTCGTTGAAGGCAAGGATCCCCGTAGCGCCGCTTTCCAGCACGGCGTCCACGGCACCGTGTCCGGTGTCGAAGTCCGAACCGCCTTCAAGCATGCGGACATCCACCTGCGGATGGGCAGCCATAAACGCTTCCAGGCCCTTGAGCCGCATGCCGTTGGAGGCGCTGCGCGGCGGCCCGGCAAGGAATGCCAGGCGTGTGTGGCCGAGGTCCACGAGGTGTTCGGCGAGGTCCTGCACGCCCTGTCCGTAGTCCACCACCAGGCTGGGAACATCCGGCGCCGCCGTGGTCCGGTTGATCAACACCAGGGGGTTCAGAGAGGGCGCAATCTCCTCCAGCTCGGCGTCCGTCATGCGGGGCGCACACAACACCAGGCCGTCGCAGCGCCGGCGGGCCTCGCCGGCGAGGATGGCTTCTTCGCTGGACACCTCGAAGGAGTCGGCGATGAGTACGCGGTAGCCGTCCTGCGCGGCGGCCCGGCTCAGGCCGCGCAGGATTGCCTGGAACGTAGGGTTCGCGAGGTCCGGGACCACAATCCCGATGGTGTCGGTCTTGCCCAGTGCCAGACTGCGGCCCACCGGGTTGGGCTGGTACTTCAGTTCTGCAGCGGCCGCGCGGACGCGGGCGGCGATATCCGGGTCCACGGTGAAATTCCCGTTCATGACCCGGGACACGGTGGCATGGGAAACCCCAGCCTTCACGGCAACATCCGCGATGCCAATCCTGCCGGTTGCCGATCTCCTGACCATTGTGGTCCCTTCCTAGGCGCTGCGGGCCTGAAGCCCTGCGCGTGCTGCTGCCATGGTATTTCTGCTGCCGTGGCAGGGTCCTGCCGCCTTTTCCCGACGGACTACTGCCAGCATATAACGCAACGGGAAAGCGATTTCTAACCTTTTCCCAAGTTTTCCCACAAGTTTTGGGCTCTCCAGTCCAGCGGGGATGGCCACAGGATTAGAAAACGCTTTCTCTCAATGCTGATAATGGTTGACGGATGGAGGTTCCGGTTGGTACAAATCTATTAGTGATCTGAGAAAACGCTTTCTTGGACGGGTGCAGCAGAGCGCCACAGATTGAATGTCAGAGGCCGCCGGCGCGGCCAGGTAATACCTTCCGAAAGGCACCCCTTATGGTCAACACAGCCGAGTCGAGTACTGCTGCCGGGGCGGCAACAGCCGCTGACACCACCACAGCCCTGGGCGCTGGACGTGGCGGGAAGGCCCGCATCGCGCTGATCGGCACCGGCGGGCGCTCCGAGATGTACATCCGGGCCATCTTCGGCAAGCACGCCGACACCGCTGAACTCGTCGCATTCTCGGACGTGAACCCGGGCCGGGTGGAGTTCTACCAGCAGCTCATCCAGGAACTCGGCGCGCCGGGACCCGTCGCCTCCTTTGATCCAGCAGACCTCACCGCCTTCATCCAGGCCAACAGCATCGACCGCGTCATCGTCACCACGCCTGACTACACCCATGCCGACTACATCGTGGAGGGCCTCCGCGCCGGAGCGGACGTCGTCGTCGAAAAGCCCCTCACCATCGACGCCGAGGGCTGCCGTCGGATCACCCAGGCCGTGCACGAGACCGGCCGCAACGTGGTGGTTACCTTCAACTACCGCTACTCGCCGCGCAACAGTGCGCTGAAGGAAATCATCCAGAGCGGCGTGATCGGCAAGGTCACCTCCATCGACTTCAGCTGGGTCCTGGACACGGTTCACGGCGCTGACTACTTCCGCCGCTGGCACCGTGAGAAGAAGAACTCCGGGGGTCTGCTCATCCACAAGGCCTCGCACCACTTCGACCTGGTGAACTGGTGGATCGACGACGTCCCCGAGCGTGTCTTCGCCTCCGGCGGACTCAAGTTCTACGGCGACAAGAACGCCGCCGAGCGCGGCCTGGGCCCCCGCCCGGAGCGCGGCACTCCCGACGCCGATGCCCCGGCGACGGCGGAGAAGGATCCCTTCACCCTGGACCTGCGCGAGGACGAGCGGCTCAAGGCCCTCTTCCTGGACAACGAGCACTATGACGGCTACCGGCGCGACCAGGACGTCTTCACCGGCGGCATCACCATCGAGGACAACCTCGCGCTGGTAGTGGAGTACCAGGGCGGGCCGCGCCTGAGCTACTCCCTGAACGCCCACAGCCCCTGGGAGGGCTACCGTGTTGCCGTCAACGGCACCGAAGGCCGGGCCGAGCTTGAGGTTGTGGAACGCGCCGCGGTCACCAGCAGCACGGACAAAAAGACCGTGGTTGACCCCAGCGCAACGCCCATCGATGAAGAAGACGCCATCCGCCGCAACGGCGAACGCCTGGTGGTCCAGCGCCACTGGGAGGCAGCCTACGAGGTGCCCATCGTCAACGGCGAAGGCGGCCACGGCGGCGGCGACGAGCTCCTGCTCTCCGACCTCTTCAACGGCCCGGGCGAGGACCCGCTGGGCCGTCCGTCCGGCTACCTGGACGGGCTCCGCTCGGTCTCCGTGGGTATTGCCGGCAACCGCTCCCTGGAAACCTCCCTGCCCGTACGCATCGAGGACCTGGATCTCGGCGTCGACCTCCGCCGCGGCAAGTAACCGCAGCACCGGACCCCAAGGAATAACATGAGCAGGATTTTTGTCACTGGCGGCTCCGGCCGCCTGGGCCGCAGCGTTGTGGCCGGGCTCGCCGAAAAGGGCCACCACGTGATTTCGGTGGACCGGGATGCCGTTCCGGCTGACCAGCTGCCGGCCGGGGTGGTGCAGGAAACCGCAGACCTCCTGGCCCCGGGCGAGGCTCTGCGCCTCCTCCGCGAAACCACGCCCGACGCCGTCATCCACCTCGCAGCCATCGCGGTACCGTTCAGCGCGCCAGAGGACGTCATTTTCGCCACGAACACCCGGCTCGCCTTCGCCGTGGTCAGCGCAGCGACGGAAGTGGGCGTCCCGAAGATCGTGACGGCCAGCAGCCCCACGGTGCTGGGCTATGGCTCACCGGCGGGCTGGCTGCCGCCGTCGTTCCCGCTGGACGAGCGGACGCCGCCGAAGCCGTGGAACGCGTACGCGCTGTCCAAGCTCATCGCCGAGCAGACCGTTCAGGCGTTCGCCGCAGCACAGGGAGAGAAGATCCGCTACGCGGCCTTCCGCCCCTGCTTCGTGATCTCCCCGGAGGAATGGGAGGGCGCGCCAACCCAGCAGGGCCACACCCTCGCCGAACGGCTGGCCGATCCCGCCCTGTCCGCACCCGCGCTGTTCAACTACGTGGATGCCCGCGACGTGGCGGACTTCCTGGACCTGCTGTTGGCGAAGATGCCGTCCATCCCTAACGGGGAAACCTTCTTCGTGGGGGCGGCTGACGCCCTGGCCACGGCACCCCTGGCTGAGCTGATGCCCAGGTTCCTGCCCGGAAGCGAAGCAATCAGCGCCGGCCTGACCGGCACCAGCCCGGCCTTCTCCATCGCCAAGGCGCAGGAACTCCTGGGCTGGCAGCCCACGCGCAGCTGGCGCACAGAACTTAAGTCCCACCCCACCCTCAACGACGAGAACTCCGCGCTGGTCACTGCCGGCAGCGGAGCCAAGGAGACACCATGAAATTCGACGGCGTACTGTTTTTTCCCGTCACCCCGTTCACGGCCGAAGGCGTCGTGGACGTGGAACTGCTCAAGGAGCACATCAGCTCGCGCCTTCCTTTCGGGCCGGGGGGCGTTTTCCCCGCCTGCGGCACCGGTGAATTCCATGCCCTCAGTATCGAGGAGGTCCGCACCGTGGTGACGGCCGCCGTCGAGGTTGTTGCCGGAAAGGTGCCGGTGGTTGCCGGAGCCGGCGGACCTCTCGGCCATGCCCTTGCCGCCGCCCGCGTTGCGGAAGAAGCCGGCGCTGACGCTCTCCTGGTGCTGCCGCCCTACCTGGTCACGGGGCCCACCGACGGGCTGGTTGCGTACATCGAAGCGGTGGCCGACGCCAGCAGCCTGCCGGTGATCGTGTACCACCGCGGCAACGCCAAGTTCACCGCGGCCTCGATGGCGCGGCTGGCCGCCAACCCCAAGGTCATCGGCTTCAAGGACGGCCTCGGCGATGTGGGCCTGGCACAGGAAATCGTGTCCGCGGTCCGCGCGACCGGGCGCGAGGACTTCGCGTTCTTCAACGGCCTCCTGACTGCCGAACTGACCCAGGGCGCCTACCGCGGCCTTGGCATCCCGCTGTACTCCTCCGCCGCGTTTGCCATGGCCCCGGAAATCGCCAAGGCCTACTACGACGCCTACATCGCCGGTGACGAAGAGCGGCGCAACGCACTGCTGGAAGGCTTCTACGCTCCGCTGGTCCGCCTGCGCGACCAGACTCCGGGCTTCGGTGTTTCCCTCATTAAGGCAGGCCTGCGCCTGGGCGGCCTGCCTGTCGGGTCCGTACGCCCGCCCCTGGTTGACCCCACCGAAGAGCAGCTCGTGCAACTGAAGGCCATCCTCGCCAAGGGCTACGAGCTGGCCGGCCGCTGATGGGTGCCCTGGCCGCCGAAGCGGTCCGCACGGTACCGCGCATCACGGGCCTGTCCACCCGGCTCATCACCGTTCCGCTGCGCCGCAGCTGGGGCGTGGAGGCGCCGGAGAACCACGTCATCGTCACGCAGGTCCACACGGACGACGGCGGCGCGGGGCACGGTTTTTCCTGGACGCCCACCATTGGACCCCAGGCAGTTAAGGCACTGCTGGACCACGACATCGCCCCTTTCGTCGCCGGGTTGCCCGCCAATCCCGAGGTGGTCTGGGACGCACTGTGGAAACGGCTGCACGAGGCCGGCGGCGGGGGACTGACCACTATTGCAATGGCCGGCGTCGACCTGGCTCTGTGGGACCTTCAAGCTACCCGCGCCGGCACCTCCGTTACCGGATTCCTTGGCCAGCGGCAGGAGTCCGCCGAGGTCTACGGCTCCGGGGTAAACCTGCACTACAGCCTCGACGAGTTGGTGGCCCAGACCGAACGGTGGGTCGCCGCGGGCCACCATGCCGTGAAGATCAAGGTGGGCAAGCCGGACATCCGCGAGGACGCCGAACGAGTGGCCGCCGTCCGCTCCGTCCTGGGTCCGGGCCGGAAGCTGATGATCGATGCGAACCAGCGCTGGGACCTTCCCACCACACTCCGGGCCCTCGATGTCCTGTCCGAGTTCGGGCTCGAATGGCTGGAGGAACCCATCCGGGCGGAGGACCTGTGGGCCTACCGGAGGCTCCGCAAGCACTCGCCGGTGCCGATCGCCCTGGGTGAAAACCTCCACACCATCTACCGCTTCCGGGATTTCATTGAGGCGGAAGCGGTGGACATCATCCAGCCCAACATCATCCGGGTGGGTGGAATCACCCCGTTCCGGCGCATTGTTGAGCTTGCACGGACCAACAGCATCAAGGTGATGCCGCACCTGCTGCCGGAGCTGTCCGGGCAGCTGGCGCTGACGCTCGCGGAGCCCACCCTGGTGGAGGACGTGGAGGAGGCATCCTTTGAACAGCTGGGGATCCTGGCCGGCCCGTCGCCGGTCCGTTTCAGCAACAGCCGGGTGACGCTCGGGGACCAGCCGGGGCTCGGCTTCCGTTTCCGGGACGCACCGTAAGTTTGCGACACGCCCCACTGAAGAACGCACATCCACAGAACAGGTACCTGACGTGACAACTGCAATCCTCTCATTGTCCGAGCTGACGGCCGCGGCCACGGACGCTGCCAAAGTCTCGGCGGCTGCCTCCGATGCCCAGCGGGCCGGCTGGCTCACCGCCGTGGCTGATGCTTTGGACGCCAACGCCGCCGAGCTGGTGGAAATCGCCGATGCCGAGACCAGCCTGGGCACCACCCGCCTCACCGGCGAAGTGGCCAGGACCACCGGCCAGCTGCGCCTGTTCGCCCGCGTGATTACCGAGGGCTCCTACCTCGAAGCAGTAATCGACCACGCCAACCCGGACGCCACTCCACCCACGCCCGACCTTCGCCGTATCCTCCGGCCCATTGGGCCGGTGGCGGTATTTTCGGCGTCGAACTTCCCGTTCGCGTTCTCTGTAGCCGGCGGCGACACCGCCTCGGCGCTGGCCGTGGGCTGCTCCGTGATCGTCAAAGCCCACTCCGGCCACCTGCGCCTCTCGGAACGGACCGCTGAAATTGTGGCTGAGGCACTGCGTAACGCCGGAGCGCCGGAAGGAATCTTCGCCTTGGTATCCGGCCGGGAGGTGGGAACGGCGCTGGTGCAGGATCCGGCCATCAAAGCCGTGGGCTTCACCGGCTCCATCCCCGGCGGCCGTGCCCTTTTTGACCTCGCAACATCCCGCCCGGAGCCTATCCCGTTCTACGGCGAACTGGGCAGCCTGAATCCGGTGGTGGTCACCGAGGCAGCGCTGGCAGAACGCTCCGCCACTCTTGCTGAAGGGCTCGCTGGCTCTTTCACTCTGGGCGCCGGTCAGTTCTGCACCAAGCCGGGGCTGGTCTTCATCCCGGCCGGAACGGATTTCGCCGCACAGGTGGCGGAGGCCAGCAAGGGTAAGCCGGCCCTGGGGATGCTCACCAGCCGTATTGCCGAGGCCTACCCGGACGGCTTGCGGAGCTTTGCATCGGTGCTGGGTGTTGAGGTTGTCAGCGGCACTGTGGACCAGGACGCCGTGGCCAACGGTGCAGCCCCGGTGGTCTTTTCCACTACGGCCGCGAAGGTTCTGGAAAATCCCGGGCAGCTGCTGGAAGAGTGCTTCGGCCCCACCACCATGCTGATCGAATACACGGACCGGGCGGAGCTGTCGGCGGTGCTGGCCAAGGTTCCGGGCAGTCTCACGGCCACAGTGCACGCCCAGCCTGGGGAGGACGTTTCCGCGCTTGCGGAGCAATTGTCTGAACTCGCAGGCCGCGTGCTCTTCGACGGCTGGCCCACCGGCGTGGCCGTCAACTGGGCACAGCAGCACGGCGGCCCCTACCCGGCCACCACCTCGCTCTTCACCTCGGTGGGCGCGACGGCGCTCCGCCGGTTCCAGCGTCCGGTCGCCTACCAGGACGCACCGGAGTCGGTCCTGCACCCGGCGCTGGTGGAGAGCAACCCACTGGGCATCCCGCGCCGCGTGGACGGCGACCTCATCCTCCCCTAGTAACGCTCTCTCACTTGATGTGGCTATAAACCCAACGCTCTATCACTTGATGTGGCAATAAATCCAACGCTCCATCAGTTGATGTGGGGCTAAACGAAACGCTCTCTCAGGCGTTTGCCGGTACTCCGGTTACGACTGAGAGAGCGTTTCGCGTTTTAGCGCATTAAGTGAGAGAGCGTTTGATTAGAGCTGGAGAGTCGCCGGCCGCTGGAGGCCGTTCACCGTTGTCACGGGCCAGCGCGGATCGACAGTAAGGACCTGCAGGCCTGAGGCGGTGAGCTGGACTGTGTCTTCGATCTTGACGCCGGGTCCGGACGGGTTCCAGGTGAAGGCCTGGTTGAGGACAACAGTGTCCGTTGCGGATGCGGTGACGCGGGGATCCCGGCCTGCATAGCCCGCGGGGCCGCCCTGGTGGTGCTGTTCCCATTGGTCCGGACCGAAGCCGTGCCGGGCGTACGCTGCCTTGATCTCGGCAAAGATCCTGTCCAGCCGGGCACCGGGGACGGTGGCGTCGAAAATGTCGGCCTCAACCGCTGCAATACGTGCCTCGGCGTCCCGCTCTTCCGGTGTGCCGCCGTCGAACCTTACCCAACGGGTGATGTTCGCGACCAGGCCGTCCCTGCGGGCACACACCACAGCCATGGCACGGCGGCCGAGGGGCGAGTGCGTGGCCAGCGGGTGCCGGAATCCGCTGCGGCTGCTGCCGTTGCACAACAGGACCAGCGGCTCTGCGCCGGCCGCAACAACGCGGGCGGCGAGGGCGGACACCAACTCAAACTCGATGGTTTCCGGCCGGGCCGCCGCGAGCACATCCGTCATGATCACGGCCACCTCGCCACTGAGCTGGGCGTAGCGCGCGCTCTCCGCGGGGAGGAGTTGCTGGCGGGCCGCACGCAGTTCAGCCGCCGCGTCTGCTTCGGCCAGCGGTGCCATGCCAGCTCCAGCAGTGCCACTTCCAACTGGGCCGCCTGCAGCATTCCCGACGGCGGCAGCAGCCTCGTGCAGGTTGCCGTACCAGGGCACGGAATGCAGCGTGACGTCGGCGGGCAGTTCTTCGGCGGCGATACGGCCGGCTTCGTTGTTGAAGGTGACGAGGTGGTCGCCGTCGCGGTCCACGAGGAGGGCAGCGATCGGATCGCCGGCCAGGCTGATGTGGACCCGGCTGCCGTCCAGGTACCAGGTCAGCGCCGTGTTGGTGGTCAACAGCAGGGAGTCCCGGCCCTTCGCATCGAGGATGTCCAGGACCCGCCGGCGTTTGATGGCGCGGTCTTCCGCCGATGCTGGGGCAATTCTGCCCGCAAGCGTTGTGGTGTCAGCTGTTGTCTGGCTCATGAACGGTTCCCCTGCCGGTTGATCAATGCTTCGATGTCTGCTGTGTCCAGGATGCCGTCGGCCACAAATACGGTGATGCTGCGCTGGACGGGCTGGCCGGGTTCAGCGATGACCGGGGTGTCCCACGCCAGTGACTGGCCCACTCCCGGATAGCCGTCCACCCGGACGAACCAGGGGTCCCTGGATTCCGCCGCCGCCACAAAAACGAGCGTGGCGCTGCCAACTGACGTGCCGTCGTCGGACTGTCCGGCCGCCAAAGGTTCCGTCCCGAACTTTCCGGACCAAGCGAGCCAGGGCGTCACTGAACCGTGCACGCGCGACTCGCCTTCGCCCTCCGGCGTCCACACCCTGGCGCCTTCGCACTCGGGCAACCGCCAGAAAAACCCGCCGTAGCCGCCTTCGTGCCGGCCATTGGAGCCCGGGCTGCCCAGGCTGACTGGCTGGTCGCCGGCAGGGGAGAGGGCGAAGTCCAGGGACAGCTGCCAGGTGGACGGGCTGACGCCGGACCAGGTCCAGGTGCGCTCCTCGGCCAGGACCGGGGCGCCGTCGGGCCCGTTCCAGCTCAGCGTCTCCTGCAGCCGGCCCTCCTGACCGCCTGCTGCGGCAGCCGTCTCCTCAACCGAGGTTGCCGTGATAGTGCCGTGGTCCGGGCGCCAGATGTACTGGCCGGCCGCACGGGTGTAAGTACGACCGCCCCAGAAATTGATGCTGTCCACGTCCTGCAAGGCCACGCCGACGCCGAGGTGCCAGACGTGGTCCAGCGGCTGGTGGTCCGTGACCACTATTCCCGAACGGGTCCGGACGGGGTGCAGGTAGGGTCGCGGGGAAGAGACAGCGCGGATGCGGCTGCCATCCTGGTACTCCGCCACCTCGTGCCCGTCCAGCGTCATGGTGCGGGCCGGCGGCAGCTTTCCCGCCCACGGGACGCCCAGTTCAGCGAAAGTGGCCTGGGCTTTGGCGGCACGCTCCAGCAAAGGCCCGATTCCATGTACTACCGGATGGGCATCGTCGCCCTCGCCTTCCCAGGTGATGTGCTCCGGGCCGATCTGCTGCGGTGCAGGTGCAGTGCGGATGGCTTCCAGGACGGTGGTGAAGGCGCCGGTGTGGGGCAGGGAACACAGCAGCGCGGCGCCGGTGGACCGCGCGTCCAGCAGGTTCTCCAGCAAGTCGGTCCTGCCGAAAGTCTCACGGCGCTCGCCGTCGGCGGTGCTGATAAGCACCTCGTCTTCGGTGTAGAACAGGGTGATCTCACCCAAAGTGCCATGCACAGTCACAGACGGGTTCTGCTGGTCGGGTGCGCACAGCGTCAGGCCGCAGAGCAGCGTGGTGCCGGCGGCGGTGCGCACGCGAAGGATGGAGGTGTCGTCGCTCTCGGTGCCGTGTGCCCGGTACAGGTCCGTGTCCACCGACTCCACGTCGGCAATGGTCCGGGCTCCCGCCATGTGGAGGGCCGTGGCCACCGCGTGTGCGAGGGCATTGGTGGCCACGCCGTCCACAACGTCGATGCCGTCCAGGCTGCGCTTCCCGGCCCAGCGTGACCGCTTGAAGTAGGCCTTGCTCCGCACCCACTGCCCCTGTGCGCTCAGCCCGAGGACATCGCCGATGCCGCCGGCTTCCACGACGGTCCGGATGGCGGGCAGCGCGTGGGAGCCCAAGCTTTGGAAGCCCACCTGGACCAGCCGGCCTGCGGCCTCGGCCGCCGTCAGCACCTCCTCGAACTGGGCGAGTGAGGCCACCGGCGGCTTTTCCACATAGACGTCCTTGCCCGCTGACAGGGCGGCGAGTGCCAAGGGAGCATGGGTCTGGATGGGGGTGGCAAGAATGACGACGTCGACGCCCGGGTCTGCTGCCAGCAGCTGCGCCAGGTCATCGAAAACGGCTACTGACTCTGCCAGCCGGCCCTCCGCCGGCGGGTTCGGGTCCGCCACGGCAACAAGCTCGACGGCGCCGGCTTCCTCGAGTCGCGCCAGATTGGCCAGGTGCCGTGCACCGAAGCCGTGGACGCCTACCAGGGCTATGCGGGGAACGGCAGGGGCGGCAGGGGCGGGAGGAGTGCCCCCAGCCGGGTGGGTGCTGTTTTCCGCGGTGGCGGATGGTCGAGTCATGAGGAAGGTCCTTGGTTACAGAAGGGGAAGGGTGAACTGAAGGGAAAGTTTGAAATTGAAGGGGGCGACTGACTGGGATAGCCATTTGAAGGTGGTTTGGAAGGCGAGGAAGGGCTAACGGAGGTGGATTGGAAGCTGGGGGGATTGCTAACTAGAGGTGGAATGGCGGCTGATGCTGGATTCTGCAGTGGATGATGGGTGGTGCAGCGTCGCGGCAAGGAAATCGAGTGCTTCCTCCTGCATCCCGGAGGTGAACACGTGGCCGCCGGGCCAGAAGCTTCCGGTGTAGGTTCCCGGTGGGTGCAGCGACTCGAGAATGGTGTGGGCCTGGCGCACGCCGTCTTCGGGAAAGAGTTCGTCAGCCAGTGCGTACTGCACCAGCAGCCGGCTGGCCGCTGACCTTGCGGTCAGCTCCGGCCAGTCACCCAGGCGCCACAGGCCTGGAGTCTGCAGCAGCCAGGAATGCGCGTCCAGGTGGGCGGGCAGCAGCGACTGGAACGTGGTCATCATGCAGGTCACCACGTAGCTCCGGATCCTGGGACTCAGCGCCGCGAGGGTCAGGGAGCGGCCACCGCCGCCTGAGAAACCGATGCAGCCCAGCCTGTCCTGGTCCACATCCGGCAGTCCAGCGAGGATCTCCAGGGCTGCGAGGTCGTCGTGGGCCACCATGCCGGCCAGGCTGGTGCCCAGCAGGCCCGCGGTTTTGGCTACGGTGTCCTCGTGGAATCCGGCTGCGGCGTTGTACACGTCTGCGTCGGAGGCAGCTACGCCGTCCTCGCGCCATTGCGCCTGACGCGCCTCAAGTGCGGAGGCCGTCCGCCACGGTGGCACGTCGAGGTTGAAGCGTCGGCTGCCCCAGGCGAAGGTGTCGTGGGCCAGGACCGCGAAGCCGCGGCGTGCGATGTCCGTGGCGAGCGCGTGGCCGTCGTAGTGTCCGGTTCTCGCTTTTTCCGCGGAGGGATGGGACTCCGGAAGTTCCACCAGCCGGTCGGCGCCACCAAACTTGTTGCCGCCGTGACAGTGCAGCGCCAGGATTCCGGGCAGGGGACCCGCAGCGCCGGCCGGGCGAATCAGCCAGCCAGTGGTGCGGGGACCGAAGCCCAGCTGCCAGCTGAGCTGGGAGGTGGTGACGCCGTCGTACGTTTCCTCCCAGTGGACGGTCACGTCCGGCGACGGCGGTGCAGCGGGTGCGTGGGGCATTTCGGGGCCGCTGGGAACGCTGGGCTCGGTGGGAACACCCAGCACGCCAGACAAGCCGGGCACGCCCAGGGCGTCCGCGAGTTCCTGGGCCGACGCGCTGGCAGCCTGGTGCCGAGGGTGTTTCTGGACGTAGGCAGGCCAGTCCTCGTAGCCGGCGATCGCGCTGGGCCGGGGTGGGTG
>NZ_VHIJ01000037.1:0-40669 GCF_006680095.1 Pseudarthrobacter sp. B4EP4b
CGGTGGGGCGGTCGGAGGCGAAGATCGCGGCGGTGAAGGCACTGGCCGTGGCGGTGGTGGCTGAGGGGACGAAGGCGTTGAATGGTCCGGCTTCGTCTCCTTATGAGGCGTCGGCGCAGGACCGGAGCCTGGTGGCTGAGGTCGGGTGTGCGCTGGCGATCGGCGACCGGGCCGCCGGTGCGCTGCTGGCAGAGTCCCACGCGTTGACCACGTCGTTGCCGCGGGCGTTGGCGGCGTTGCAGGCCGGGATGATGTCCTGGGCGCACGCCCGGACCATGGTGGAGCAGACCTCCTGCCTGGACCCTGCTGCGGCGGCGGCCTTGGAGGCCCATTTCCTGGACCCGGATGCGCCGGGCGCGGCCCGCGGGTGCCCGATCGGGGAAATGCCGGCGTACCGGTTCAAGGCCAGGGCCAGGACCTGGCGGGAACGCCACCACCCTGAAAGCCTGGAAAAACGCCACGCCAAGTCCCTGGCGGACCGGCGGGTGGAGTACTGGCCGGACAACGACGGGATGGCGTGGGTCGCCGCGCTCCTGCCAGCAGACCATGCCTCAGCAATCTGCAACCGGCTCACCGCCATCGCCCGCGGAAAGCAGGGCCCCACCGAGCCCCGCACCCTGCCCGAGATTAAAGCCGACACCTTCACCGAATCGCTCCTGAACACCGGCACCACAGCTGGCGACAATGGCGGCGGCGACCGCGGGGCTGGCGATGACATCAGCGCAAGCAGTGTCAGCGACGGTGCTGACAGTACCGGCGGGCACACCGGTGCCGGGAACGACGAGACGGACGGTGCGGGCGCTGAACTCGGGTCCGGGAACAACGTGGCCGGTACGCCCGGTGGTGATGAACTGGCCAGTGGCGGTGAGGGAACAGCGGCGGGCCCGGCATCCCCGATCCGGGCGCAGGTGCTGGTCACGGTACCGGTGTGCTCGCTGATGGGCCTGACGGATGAGCCAGCAATGCTGGACGGACACGGACCCATCCCGCCTTCGATGGCACGCAGGCTCGTCGCGGATGGTGCGGCCTCGTTCTACCGCGTCCTGGTCGACCCCCGGGACGGGGCGCCCTTGGAGATCGGCCGCACGAACTACCGGGTGAGCAAGGCGATGCGGCAATGGCTTCGGCTGCGGGACGGCAAATGCCCGTTCCCCGGCTGCAACAACCCATCCCTGGACAACGAGGCCGACCATGTTCTCGCCTGGCACAAAGGCGGCAGTACGGGGATTTCTAACCTGGGACAGCCCTGCCCGAAACACCACAAGCTGCGCCACACGAGCGGCTGGAAACCCACCCCGGCCAGCACAACCGAACCACCCGGCTGGATCTCACCCACAGGCCGCCACTACAAAAGCGAACACCAGGACTGGGAACCACCCCACTGGCCAGACTCCGCCGTGCCCGAGAGTATCCGCGCCTTCGATGACCTCCTCGACCAATGGGAACCGCCCGATGACCCTGCCGGAGTACCGATACCGCGGGAGGACCTTTCCGAAGTCAGCCCTCCGCCGGAAGAACCACCTTTCCCCCATGAACTTTTTCAAGACGAGATTCCGGAAGAGACTTTCGCGGACTGGTTCCTGTCGGGAGACAGCCCGCCCACGACCCGCTATCACCCCTGCTAGCCCAACCCTGTACGCCGGCCGTCTGGGGTTAGTGGGTTAGCGGGTTAGGCGTTATCGGCCCAGACGAAGGCCTCTGGCACCGCAAAGGATGGGCAGGCCGCACATGACACACCCGGGAATTACACACGTTTTGTCCTATAACCCCACATTTTGGCCGCTAACCCCGAATTAAAGAGAAAACCCCAGCATTAAAGAAAAGCACCCCGGCCGTGAGACCAGGGTGCTTCAGATGGTGCCCTCGATAGGATTCGAACCTACGACCTTCTGCTCCGGAGGCAGACGCTCTATCCCCTGAGCTACGAGGGCAATCCGGGGTTCCTGCCGTTGCTGGCGGGACGTCCTAGAGCTTAGCAGTAAGGTGGCCCGCAAGGGAAAATCGCCCCCGCCGCGAGTCCTTCAAAGCCAGCCAAGGCCAGCTATCAAGACCACGAGGCTTCGGACATCAGTACCCGGAGAACGAGTCCACATGCACGCGCCGCGCGCCGGCCTGGCGCGCCGCCCGCCGCAATGAGGCGACGCTGGCCGGGGAACCCGAAATATACACATCGCGCTCGGCCACATCCGGGACCGCGGCCTTGAGGGCTTCCCCCTCCAGCGCGGATCCGTCCGCCGGGAAGGCAGAGATGTGCGCGGGGGGCTCCGAGCCATCCGCGATCCGGGCGACCACGCGAACGCCTGCTGCGATCAGCTCGTCTGCGTAGGCAAGCTCGTCGGCACTCCTGGCGAGCAGGACGAGGACGGCGTCGCGGTCCCGCAGTCCGCCGGAGGAGATATGCGAAAGGAACGGCGTGATGCCGATCCCGGCAGCAATCAGAAGCACTGGCTTCCGGGGATCGCGGGGGAGCACAAAGTCGCCGCCCACCGATGTGGCTGTCACCGCATCGCCGTGCTTCAAGGAAAGCAGGACCTTCTTGGCGGCGGACACGGGCTCGGCTGTCCGCACGCCAAACTTCACCAGGCGATCACCCGGGGAACCGGTCAAACTGAACACCCGTCGTCGTCCCTTTCCGTCCGCCTTCGCGTGCGGAAGGTCCAGCTCCATGTACTGTCCTGGCAGGAAGCGGACCGGGCGGGATGGCTCGAAGGAGAATTCGGTGGTGCTGGGCGTCAGTGGCCTGGCCCCGGCGAAGGTCAGCCTCACGCCGCCCCGCTGACCCACCAAAAAGGCCAACAGATTGCCCAGCAGCAGCGCCGCCTCGGGTGAATTCGCGAGGAACCCGAAATTGTAGGGAACCGCAAAGGCCACGCCCACCACAGCCGCCAACCCCAGTTGCTGCCATCTTCGGGGTGGCAAGGTCAGCGGCTCGGTGAGCATGAACCCAACAAAGAACAGCAGCGGCCGCTGGGCAAGGGCCTGCCACAAGGCCATTCCTGCCGACATGCCGGCCTGCAGCAGTTCCTGGCTGATGATGGCGATAGCCACCACGAGGAACACCGTGGCCATAAGGAACTTCCGGGTGCGGTACAGGACCAGGAGGACGCCGGGAACCAGCAGCCACAGCATGGCCGGTGTAGCCGCCCACCAGGTTGCGATGTTGAGCCCCGTGAGGCCTGCCACGAAGGCGCCCGCAGCAGCCGGATTGAAGACATGCCGCCCGCGCCACGCCAGGGCGTACTTCGACGCCGACGCCAGCACGCAAGCCAGTGCGATGCCGGCCACATCGGTGGGCACAAAGGACGGCCAGAACAGGAAATACAGCAACAGGCCGGTGATCAGCGAGGACTCCGAGTGCGGCCGTACACGGAACAGCGCGGCCAGGGCCCTGTTCGAGGCGTAGGTCAAGCCAAGGCACAAAACCAGGTGGCCCAGCATCTCGGGGATACCAAAAGTCAGCCAGCCCAGGACATTGAGCAACAGGCTGTAGGCGGCAAGCGCCGCGAGGACCAGGAGGATCAGCCGGTACATCGTGAAGCGGCCCAGGACCGTATCCAGCCGTCCTGCCACGGAGGGGACCGATCCGGCTTTTGGTGTTTCAACAGGACTCATGTGAACAGTGTCCCTTCAAAGTTGGCGGAGCGGGCCGCGCCGCCGTCGGAAAACACGGTGAGCCAGGAGAAATCGAATTCCTCCTGGAGCTGGTCTCCCGGGACAAAGAACAGGGCAGTGGCCAGTGCGTCCGCCAGCATCGCGGTGTCCGCCAGGGCCCAGGTGGCGACGGCGGTCCTGACTGGTTGCCCGGTGGTGCCGTCCAGCATGTGGTGCAGTCCGTCACCCCAGGCACGGCGGTTGGAAGCAGAAGCACACAGGGCCCGGTCCGCCAAGGGAACGATTCCAATGGCCTGTGCAGGATTGTAGGGATGCTCCAACGCCACCTCGGTGGGCAGTGGACCGCACGCAAGCAAATCGCCGCTGGCATCGATGATGAATGCATCCAGCCCTTCGGCAAGAAGCTCGTCCGCGAGCAGGTCAACCAGCAGGCCTTTACCCGCAGCCCCGATATCCAGCACCACCGGGGCAGTGGTGGTGATGGTGGTGCCCGCCCACTCCAGGACCGCGTCCCAGGGCGGCGCCGCCAGAGGGGAGCCCGAGGGCTTAAGGGAATATCCGGCGTCGTATCCCAGCCGCTCAAGGGAAGCGCCGATCAGTGGGGTCATCGCGCCGTCGGTCATGCCGTACAGGGTCCTGTACAGGGCACCCAGCCGAACGGCCTCATCCGCAAACTCATAACTTCCCGGCCTGCGGGCGAGGGCGCTGACGCGGGAATCGGAACGGAAACGGGACCACTCGGCGTCGAAACGCTCCACCCGTTCCGCCAGGCGCGCCCTGACCGGCCCGCTCAGCGGAACGGGCGTGGAAATCTCCCACTGCGTCCCGATCCCTTCGAACGCAAAATCCTCCCAGTCCGCGTCCGGCACAGGCTACTGCGCCTCCTGCTTGATCTTGTCCACTGCCTGGTTGAACCCGCCGCTGGTCAGCGAAGAACCGGCAACTTTGGAGACATTAAGTTCGTCTATGTTCTTGCCCACGATCTGCGCCGCAATGCCGCCGGCGAATTGCCCCTGGAACTTGCGGGTGTTCGGGTTGGACGGGTGCTGGGTGATGTTGACGCCCGTGACGGTGTCACCGGCCAGGGTAAGTTCCACCCCCACCGTCTCCGTTCCATTGGGGGAAACGTAATTTCCATCAGCGCTGTAGGTTCCGTCCTTGTACGTGGAACCGCTGCTGGCCAGCGAGGACGTCCCGCCTGACGGGGTTGCGGCGGAAGTCTCCGCGGCGTTGCCTCCGGGGGCCGCGGGTGTGCCCTCGGCGGCGGAAGGCGCGCATCCGGCCACAGTTCCAGCGAGGGACAGGCCGGCGATTCCGGCGAAAACACTCTTGCGGACTGACGGTCTCATCAAGGCTCTCATTTCGTTTAAGTGTTCGTGGGCAGTGTTTACGGAGGTGTCAACGTCAAACCCAGCGTATTGGTTCACCTTGTAGCTGGCTTGTGTATTTCCTGTGGAATGCCTGTCACGGCGCTGAACGTCCCAATTCCTTTGCTGTCACCAGCCCCCGGTAGGCTAGAGGGGTGACTCCCGAAGAACTCTCCCTCGCCATATCCGCCTGCCTGAAAGACGCCGTCGCCGCCGGCGAGATCGCCCTTTCAGCATCAGCAGTGCCAGACGAGGTACGCGTGGAGCGGCCCAAGAACCGCGAGCACGGAGACTGGGCCACCAACATTGCCCTGCAGCTTGCCAAGCAGGCCGGCACCAACCCGCGCGAGTTTGCCACCGTGCTGAGCGCGCGGCTTAAATCGATCGACGGCGTCTCCGCAGTGGATATCGCCGGGCCGGGCTTCCTGAACATCACCGTGGATGCAGCCACGGCCGGCGCGCTCGCCAAGGTCATCGTTGAGGCCGGCAAGCAGTACGGAACCAACACGGCGCTCGCCGGGCACACGGTGAATATGGAGTTCGTCTCCGCCAACCCCACCGGCCCCCTGCACATCGGCCATACGCGCTGGGCCGCGTTGGGCGACGCCATTGCGCGCGTGCTTCGCGCCTCCGGAGCGGACGTCACGGCCGAGTACTACATCAACGACGCCGGCTCGCAGATGAACACCTTTGCCACCTCCGTGTACTCCCGCCTGCACGGCCTCCCCGTCCCCGACGGCGGATACCCCGGACAGTACATCGCTGACCTTGGCCACGAGGTGCTCACCGCACACCCGGACATCCGCGAACTCACCGAAGTTGCCGCGCTGCCGGTCATCCGCACGGCCGCGTATGAAGCCCAGATGAAGGACATCAAGGACACCCTGGCGGACTTCGGCGTCGAGTTCGATGTGTTCTTCTCGGAGCAGGAACTGCACGACGCCGGCGCTATCGAAAGTGCCGTTGCCCGCCTTCGCGAGCAGGGCCACGTGTTCGACGACGGCGGTGCCGTCTGGCTGCGGACCACGGACTTTGGCGACGACAAGGACCGCGTGATGATCCGGGCCAACGGCGAACCCACCTACTTTGCCGCTGACGCTGCCTACTACCTTTCCAAGAAGGACCGCGGCTTCACCGAGAAGATCTACCTGCTCGGCGCCGACCACCACGGGTACATCAACCGCCTCAAGGCCATCGCTGCCGCTGCCGGAGACGACCCCGAGGTGAACATCGAGGTGCTGATCGGCCAGCTCGTGTCCGTGAACGGCGCCAAGCTTTCCAAGCGCGCCGGCAACATCATCGAGCTCAAGGACCTCATCGACTGGCTCGGCAAGGACGCTGTCCGCTACTCGCTGGCACGCTTCCCGGCCGATTCGCCGCTGACGCTGGACCCGGAGCTGCTGAAAAAGCACAGCAACGAAAACCCGGTGTTCTACGTCCAGTACGCCCATGCCCGCTCCCGCGGCGCCGCCCGCAACGCGGTGGCAGCCGGGGTGGAACGCCAGGTGGACGGCAAAGACAGCTTCGACGCCGCGCTCCTGGACCACGCTACCGAGAACGAACTGCTCTCCTACCTGGGCAGCTACCCTTCCATCGTGGCCAAGGCCGCGGAACTGCGCGAGCCGCACCGCGTGGCACGGCACCTCGAAGCGATCGCCGGCGCCTACCACCGCTGGTACGACGCCTGCCGCATTGCGCCGATGGGCGAGGAACCGGTGACCGACGTGAACCGCACCCGGCTATGGCTCAACGATGCCACCAGCCAGGTGCTGGCGAACGGCCTGGACCTGCTCGGCGTTTCGGCGCCGGAACGGATGTGACGGAAATGTCTGTACAGACCGGCAACACCGAGTCCCCCTTGGCGCCCGAATGGCTTGCAGTCCCCGAGGACCTGAATGCCCTGCAGGAACCGATGTGGGCCAGGACTGTTGAACGGAATGACGACGGCGGCCTGGCAGTTGCCGGCGTTTCCGTTGCCGCCCTGAAGGAACAGTTCGGCACTCCATTGTTCGTGATGGACGAGTCGGACTTCCGTTCCCGGGCACGCGCGTTCAAGGATTCGTTCGATGCAGCCTTCGCGGACATTTGCGGCGGCGTGGACGTTTACTACGCCGGTAAATCGTTCCTGTGCACCGCTGTGGTGAAGTGGGTGGAGGAGGAAGGGCTGCGCCTGGACACCGCCTCCGGCGGCGAACTGGCCGTGGCCGCCCGAGCCGGGATCCCGGGGGAGCGCGTCGCCCTGCACGGCAACAACAAGTCCGACGCCGAGATCAACCGTGCGCTGGACATGAAGCTGGGCCGCATTGTGGTGGACAGCCTGGCCGAGCTGGAACGGGTCGGGGCCATCGCCCAGGCCCGCGGTGACCAGGCAAAGGTCATGCTGCGGCTCACTCCCGGCGTCCACGCCCACACCCACGAGTTCATCGCCACCGCCCACGAGGACCAGAAGTTCGGCCTCTCCATGGCGGAGGACACCACCGGGCAGGCAGGCCTGTCAGCCGCGGAGGAAGCCGTTGCGGCAGCGTCCGCCCACCCGGGCATCGAACTGCTGGGACTGCACTGCCACATCGGCTCCCAGATCTTCGAACCGGACGGCTTCGCGCTCGCTGCGGAGAAGTTGCTCCGTTTCCTCGCCGCCATGCAGGAAAAGTACTCCATCGTGATGCCGGAACTTGATCTCGGCGGCGGCTACGGCATCGCTTACACGCCTGTGGACACACCCCGCCCTGCCGCAGAGATCGCAACGGCGATGGCCGCCGTCGTCCGCTCCACCTGCGCTGACCTGGGCATTGACGCCCCCCGCATCTCCATTGAGCCGGGGCGCGCCATCGTGGGCAGCACCACCTTCACCCTGTATGAGGTGGGAACCCTGAAGACCGTGCGCGTGGATGCCCCCGGAACTGCCAGTGACGGCGGCAACAACGTTACGTATCCGCGCCGGTATGTTTCGGTGGACGGCGGCATGAGCGATAACGCCCGGCCGGTGCTGTACGACGCGGATTATTCGGCCGTCCTGGCCTCCCGCACGTCCTCCGCCGCGCCCCAGCTGTCCCGCGTGGTGGGCAAACATTGCGAGAGCGGCGACATAGTTGTTAGAGATGTATATCTGCCCGAGGACGTGGCAGCCGGTGATCTGCTTGCTGTACCGGGGACCGGCGCCTACTGCTGGGCCCTGTCAAGCAACTACAACTATCTGGCCCGGCCGGGCGTTGTCGCGGTGCGCGACGGATCTGCCCGGCTGATTGTCCGCGGGGAAACCGAAGAAGATCTGCTGAACCGCGACATGGGAGCCTGAATGACGGAAATGCGAACCCTGAAAGTAGCCCTGCTGGGCTGTGGCAACGTTGGGGCCCAGGTTGCGCGGATTCTCATTGAGGATGCCGACGCCCTTGCCGCCCGCACCGGTGCCCGCCTGCAGCTCAGCGGGATTGCGGTGCGCAACGTCAACTCCCGCCGCGACGTGGACCTGCCCCAGGAACTGTTCACCACCGACGCCGAGACCCTGGTCAAAGACGCAGACCTGGTGATCGAGCTGATGGGCGGCATCGAACCTGCCCGCACGTTGATCCTCTCCGCGCTGCGCAACGGCGCCTGCGTGGTCACCGGCAACAAGGCACTCCTCGCCCAGGATGGTCCCACCCTCTACGAAGAGGCGGACAAGGCCCACGTCCAGCTGTCCTATGAGGCAGCCGTGGCCGGAGCGATCCCCATCCTGCGCCCCATCCGCGACAGCCTGTCCGGCGACCGGATCACCCGCGTGCTGGGCATCGTCAACGGCACCACCAACTACATCCTGGACCAGATGGACTCCACCGGGGCCCAGTTCGCCGACGCCCTGGCAGAAGCGCAGCGCCTTGGCTACGCGGAAGCGGACCCCACTGCCGACATCGAGGGCCACGACGCCGCCGCGAAGGCCGCGATCCTCGCGTCACTTTCGTTCCACACCCGGTTCGCCCTCGAGAATGTGCACTGCGAAGGCATCACCTCCGTCAGCGCCGCGGATATCGCCGCTGCCAAGGATGCGGGTTTCGTCATCAAGCTGCTGGCTATTGCCGAGAAGCTCAGTGATGCCGACGGCGGCGAGGGCGTGTCCGTCCGCGTCCACCCCACGCTCCTGCCGCGCGAGCACCCGCTGGCCGCCGTCCGCGGGGCCTTTAACGCCGTATTCATCGAGGCGGAAAACGCCGGCGAGCTGATGTTCTACGGCCAGGGCGCCGGCGGAACCCCCACGGCATCTGCAGTACTGGGCGACCTCGTTTCCGCTGCCCGCCGCCTGGTCCTCGGTGGCCCGGGACGCACTGAAACCACCACCGGCCATGTACCTGCGCTGCCCATCGACGCGGCCGTCACCAGCTACTACATCGGCCTCGACGTTGCGGATGAGCCGGGCGTCCTGGCAAGGATCGCCCAGCTGTTTGCCGAGCACGGCGTGTCCATTGAAATCATGCGGCAGACCATCCACCGCGACGCCGAGTCCAACGTTGAGTCGGCCGAACTGCGGATCGTTACGCACCGCGCATCAGAGGCTGCCCTTGCAGCCACCGTCGAGGCCGTGAAGGGCCTGGACGTCATCAATTCAGTTACATCCGTTCTGCGGGTAGAAGGAGTCTAAGTGGCTCACCAATGGCGCGGGGTTATCCGCGAATACGCTGACCGTCTGCCCGTGACGGAATCCACCAGGGTCATCACCCTGGGTGAAGGCGGCACCCCGCTGGTGCACGCGCAGAAGCTTTCAGAGCTCACGGGCTCGGAGGTGTACCTGAAGGTGGAGGGCATGAACCCCACCGGCTCCTTCAAGGACCGCGGCATGACCATGGCTATGACCGCCGCCGTGGCCGCCGGGGCCAAGGCCGTTGTGTGCGCCTCCACCGGCAACACCTCCGCCTCAGCCGCAGCATATGCAACGGCGGCCGGCCTGAAGTGCGCTGTGCTGGTGCCCGAAGGCAAGATCTCCATGGGCAAGCTCAGCCAGGCGATCGCCCACGGCGCCACGCTGCTCCAGGTGGACGGCAACTTCGACAACTGCCTGGACATCGCCCGCAAGCTGGGGGAGTCCTACCCCGTCTTCCTGGTCAACTCCGTCAACCCCGCCCGCATCCAGGGCCAAAAGACCGGTGCCTTCGAGATCGTGGACGCCCTGGGCGACGCCCCGGACATCCACGTCCTGCCGGTCGGCAACGCCGGTAACATCACCGCTTACTGGAAGGGCTACAAGGAGTACTCCGCTCCCTTCGAGTCCGAGACTGCCGGCACGCTGCCCGCCGTCTCCACCAAAACGCCCGCGATGTGGGGTTTCCAGGCAGCAGGGGCCGCGCCGTTCGTTGCCGGCCACCCCATCACTGAACCGGACACCATCGCCACCGCCATCCGGATCGGCAACCCCGCTTCCTGGGACGGCGCCATCGCTGCCCGCGATGAGTCCGGCGGATTCATCGACGCCGTCACCGACGAGGAAATCCTCAATGCCCACCGCTGGCTGTCCGCACGCGAAGGCGTCTTCGTGGAGCCCGGTTCCGCGGCCGGCGTCGCAGGCCTGCTCAAGAAGCACGCCGCCGGCGAGGTGCCGTCCGGCAAAACCATCGTCATCACGGTCACCGGCCACGGCCTGAAGGACCCCCAGTGGGCACTGCGCACCGAGGACGGCAGCGACGTCCAGCCGGTCAAGGTCTCCAACGACGTTGTCACCGTTGCTGCTGAACTGGGACTGGAAGAAAAATAGCCTTGGACACCACCCCGCAGGCCACCGTCGGCGTGCAGCTCATTGAAGCCGGACAAAGTGTTACCGTGCGCGTTCCGGCCACCACCGCCAACCTGGGCCCGGGCTACGACAGCCTGGGTCTGGCTTTGGCGCTGCACGACACCCTGACGGTGGAGAGCCTCGAATCCGAGGAACTCGTGTTCGACCTCGCCGGCGAAGGCGCGGAAACCCTGCCCCGGGACGGCAGCCACCTGGTCATCCGTGCGATGGAAGCTGCCTTCGAACGGCTGGGTTTCCGGCACGGCGGGCTCAAGGTGACAGCGGAAAACGTTGTTCCGCACGGCCGCGGACTGGGTTCCTCGGCGTCGGCGGTGGTGGCAGCAATTTCGGCAGCCAACGCGCTGGTACCGGCGGCAAGCCGCCGTGGAAAGGACTGGATCCTCCAGCTCACCAGCGAACTTGAGGGCCACCCGGACAACGTGGCACCAGCCATTTTCGGCGGACTGGCGCTGTCGTGGCAGGACAGTGACCAGTACAGCAGCACCAGTGCCGCCGTGTCCGGATATGTAGTGCCGGTGGTCGCGGTTCCGGACTTCGAGCTGTCGACGGAAACGGCACGGGCGCTGCTGCCTGCATCCGTGGGGCACCACGCTGCAGCCATGAACGCCGGGCGCGCCGCCCTGCTGATCCACGCGCTCACCACCAAACCGGAATTCCTGCTTGCCGGCACCGAGGACTACCTCCATCAGAGTTACCGCGCAGAGGCCATGCGTCCCAGCGCCGCCCTCATCTCGGCGCTCCGCACGGCCGGCCACGCAGCAGTTGTCTCAGGCGCCGGGCCGACGGTGCTGGTCCTGGCCGACGGACAGGCTGAAGCGGCCGCCGTCGTTGCTTTCATCGAAGAGTTCACCGAAGCGAACACGCCGGACATCCGATGGCGTGTTCTGAAGCTGGCAGTGGACGTTGAAGGTGCTAAGGTGGAGTTGCACCGGCGGTAATTGACGCCTATCTGATCTGCTTCTGCACTTAGTTGCAACCTGATCTCCTACTGCGCAATCTATTCCGGTGCCACCTGCTTGGTCTGTCGCAGGAATCTGCAGCATTGAAACTGCCCCTGAAACGTCAGTCCACAGTTCCACCTTGGGCGGAGCGCAGCGTGAATCAGTATCCGGCCCTGCTGGCCGATATTTCATCCGGCAAGGCCGTACAATCCCGGCTGCAGATCTGAACTGCAGCCCAGATCAAATCATCGCGCCCAGCTCCTCGTCTGGACGCCGTCGAGGGGGAAGGATCCTTCGTGACCGAAACCACTGAGCTGTCGCCAGCTGTGGAACTATCATCTTCTGCTGCCGATTCGGCAGCACCCGCCAAGAGCAGCGGCCTTGCCGGCCTGAAGCTCGCCCAGCTGCAGGCACTCGCCAGCCAGCTCGGGATCTCCGGCGGTTCCCGGATGCGCAAGGGGGACCTGGTTGCGGCCATCTCCGCCCACCGCGCCGGTACTCCCGTGACTAAGGCTCCGGCCAAGTCAGCCGCAAAGCGCACCGAAAGCGTCGCCGCACCGGCAGCTGCCGCTGTTGCTGCACCTGCAGCCGCCGCGCTGGCCGAAACCACGGAAGCGCCCGCCGAAGGCACCCGTGCCCGGGGCCGCGGCCGCAGCCGCCGTGCCGTCAGCGACGGAGTTGTGGCACCGGCAGCTGCTGATGCAGCCGCCGAAGCCCCGGCCGCTCCGGTTGAGGCTCCCGCCGCCGCGGAAGCTCCCGAAGCAACCGAAGGCGCTGCCGAACGCCGCCAGCCCCGCACCCGCAACCGCCGCCGCGGCGAAGCAGCTGTGGCAGCACCGCAGGCGGCAGAAGCTGCCGAGGCACCTGCAGAGCAGGCCGACGCCGAGCAGCGCACAGCTGAACAGCGGACTGGTGAAGCGCGTACCACCGAGCAGCGTACGGCGGAGCCGCGCACAGAGCAGCGCACTGCCGACCGCACGGAAACCGAAGAAGCCGGCCAGCGCACCGACCGCCGCGAAGGCGGCCGCGGACGTGGCCGGGACACCCGTGAGGGCGACAGCGGCCGGGACAACGCCGGCAGCCGCGAGGCAGGCCAGCGCGAAGGCGCCCGCCGCGAGGACACCCGCGACACCCGCGACAGCGATGATTCCGACGGCGGCAGCCGCCGCAACCGCCGCAACCGCCGCGACCGGAACGACCGCAACGACCGCTCCGGTGGCCAGGACCGGGACAACAGCTCCCGCAACGACCGCTTCCGCGACCGCAACGACCGCCGCCGCGGACGCGCCCAGGGACCGGACGTCGACGACGTCGAGGTCACTGAGGACGACGTCCTGCTGCCCGTTGCAGGCATCCTCGACGTCCTCGAGAACTACGCCTTCATCCGTACTTCCGGCTACCTGCCCGGCCCCAACGACGTTTACGTCTCCCTGGCCCAGGTCAAGAAGTACAACCTCCGCAAGGGCGACGCCGTCGTAGGCGCCATCCGTGCCCCGCGTGACGGCGAAGACCGCAGCCAGCAGTCCGCCCGCCAGAAGTTCAACGCCCTCGTACGGGTCACCTCCGTCAACGGCAAGACCGCCGAAGAGCTCAAGGACCGCGTCGAGTTCGCCAAGCTGGTTCCGCTCTACCCGTCCGAGCGGCTGCGCCTCGAGACCGATCCCAAGAAGATCGGTCCCCGCGTCATCGACCTCGTCGCCCCGATCGGCAAGGGCCAGCGTGGCCTGATCGTTTCGCCGCCGAAGGCCGGCAAGACGCTCATCCTGCAGTCCATCGCCAACGCGATCACCACCAACAATCCTGAGGTCCACCTCATGATGGTGCTCGTTGACGAACGCCCTGAAGAAGTCACGGACATGCAGCGCACCGTCAAGGGTGAGGTCATTGCCTCCACCTTCGACCGTCCCGCCGATGACCACACCACCGTGGCCGAACTCTCCATCGAACGCGCCAAGCGCCTCGTGGAAATGGGCATGGACGTGGTGGTCCTGCTGGACTCCATGACCCGCCTGGGCCGCGCCTACAACCTGGCAGCACCGGCCTCCGGCCGCATCCTGTCCGGTGGCGTGGACTCCGCCGCGCTGTACCCGCCCAAGCGCTTCTTCGGGGCAGCCCGCAACATCGAAAACGGCGGCTCGCTCACCATCCTGGCCACCGCCCTGGTGGAAACCGGCTCCAAGATGGACGAAGTCATCTTCGAAGAGTTCAAGGGCACCGGCAACATGGAGCTCCGCCTGTCCCGCCAGCTGGCAGACAAGCGCATCTTCCCGGCCGTGGACGTCAACGCGTCCGGCACCCGCCGCGAGGAGAACCTGCTCTCGCCCGAGGAAGTCAAGATCATGTGGAAGCTGCGCCGCGTCCTCTCCGGACTCGAGACCCAGCAGAGCCTTGAACTCCTGACCAACAAGATCCGGGAAACCCAGAGCAACGTTGAGTTCCTGATGCAGGTTCAGAAGACAACACTTGGCGCGAAGTCCGATAACGACAAGTAGCTGAGTTAGGGGCGGGGTGCGGATGCCTCGCGTGGTTCGCCGCGCGGGTTTTTCGCCCCCGCCTTCGTCGTTCGGTTTTGCTGCCCCCGCCCCTACGCTGGGCGGCTTTCGATCTTCGATCGTTAGCCGCCCAGCTCCGGCAGGCCCGTAAGAGAGATGACGAGGGCCCCGACCTGAGCTTGCGAAGGTTGGGAGTCAGCGAACGCTCCCGGGGCGGCAAAACCGAACGGCTGTTCAGTCTGGTCGCCTTGCCGCCGCCTTCTGGCAACGCGGAGTCAGATATCGCCCATCTTTGCGGGTTTTGAGGGCTGTAAGTGACCCCGCGTTGCAGTTACTAGACTTGTACAAGTCGAAAGAGGTTTTGAAAAATGTTTGAGTCCGTACAGGGCCTGCTTGATGAGCATGATGCTATCCAGGCGCAGCTGGGGGATCCTGCTGTTTATGCTGACCAGCGGCTTGCGCGCAAGCTGGGGCGTCGGTCGGCTCAGCTTAATGGCATTGTTGAGGCCTACCACAAGTGGGAAGGCATCCGGGACGACCTTGCTGCGGCCAAGGAGATGGCTGACGAGGATCCCGAGTTCGCTGCCGAGGTTCCTGAACTGGAAGAAGCGCTTGAGCTTGCTGCCGCGAAACTGCGCCGCCTGCTCATCCCGCGCGATCCTGACGACGCCCGCAACGTGATCCTTGAAGTCAAGGGCGGTGAAGGCGGCGACGAGGCTGCACTCTTTGCCGGCGACCTCCTGCGCATGTACACCCGGTACGCGGAGTCGCGCGGCTGGAAGACTGAAATCATCTCCGCCACCGAATCGGACCTTGGCGGCTACAAGGACGTCCAGGTTGCCGTGAAGGGCAGTTCGAACGATCCCGCCGAGGGCGTCTACGCCCGGCTGAAGTTCGAAGGCGGCGTGCACCGCGTGCAGCGCGTTCCGGTCACCGAATCGCAGGGCCGTATCCACACCTCGGCCGCCGGCGTGCTGGTACTGCCCGAAGTGGACGAACCCGAAGAGCTCGAGATCAACCAGAACGACCTCAAAATCGACGTCTACCGGTCCTCCGGCCCGGGCGGTCAGTCCGTGAACACCACCGACTCAGCCGTGCGTATCACCCACCTTCCCACCGGCATTGTGGTGGCCATGCAGAACGAAAAGTCGCAGCTGCAGAACCGCGAGGCCGGCATGCGCGTCCTGCGTGCCCGCATCCTGGCCCACCAGCAGGAGCAGATCGACGCCGAAAACTCGGCCCAGCGGAAGTCGCAGATTCGCACCATGGACCGCTCGGAGCGCATCCGCACCTACAACTACCCGGAAAACCGCATCGCGGACCACCGCACCGGCTACAAGGCATACAACCTGGACCAGGTCATGAACGGCGACCTGGAACCGGTCATCCAATCCGCGATCGAGATGGACGAACAGGCACGCCTGGACGCCATTGGCGACTAGTTCCGCCCTGGACATCAGGACACGACATTCAGGACATGACATTCGGGCCAGGCCAGTCGCTCGCTGACGCCGTCACCGCGGCCACGGCAATCCTGCGCGACGCCGGTGTTCCCAGCCCGCGCGTGGACGCGGAACTGCTCGCCGACCACCTGCTGAACGTGGGACTGGGCCGGCTCCGCGCCATGATGCTCGGCAACACACCCGCCCCGGAAGGCTACGAAGCCCTCGTGGCCGAGCGGGCCAGCAGGATTCCGCTGCAGCACATCACCGGCGTGGCGCACTTCCGCTACCTCGAGCTGGCCGTGGGGCCCGGCGTGTTCATTCCCCGCCCCGAGACCGAATCCGTGGTCCAGCTGGTCATTGACCACGTCAAGGACATGGCGCATCCCCGGATCGTGGACCTGGGCACGGGATCCGGCGCCATCGCCGGTTCCATCGCCCACGAAGTGCCCGGCGCCGAAGTCCACGCCGTGGAGTTCAGCCCCTTCGCCCACGCCTGGGCCGCGAAAAACCTCGCCCCCCTGGGCGTCCACCTCGTCCTGGGGGACCTGCGGAACGCACTTCAGGAGCTGAACGGGACAGTCGACGTCGTGGTTTCCAACCCGCCGTACATCCCGTCCGAGGCCATCCCCAACGAGCCCGAAGTAGCCCTGCATGACCCGCCGGAAGCACTGTACGGCGGGGGAGCTGACGGTATGGAACTTCCGACGGCGGCAGCCGCCTCGGCTGCCCGGCTGCTGGTGCCGGGCGGCTACTTTGTGATGGAACATGCAGAAGTCCAGGCGGAATGGATCGCGGCAATGCTGGGCCGGTCAGGATCGTGGACCAGCATCAGCACCCACCGGGACCTCAACGGCAAGGAGCGCGCCACCAGCGCCGTGCTCGCGGACCAGACCCTACGCAATGAAAGAATGGGCCAGTGACCACAACCTATAACTGCACCAGTGATGACGAGCGGGCACGGGGCCTGGAGCACGCACAGCGCGCGATCAGTGAAAAGAAGTGCGTCGTGCTCCCCACCGATACGGTTTACGGCATCGGGGCCGACGCCTTCTCACCGCAGGCCGTCACCATGCTGCTGGTGTCAAAAGGGCGCAGCCGCACCATGCCACCACCGGTGCTCATTCCGCGCCTCAACGCCCTGGACGGGCTCGCCACGGACGTCTCCGCTGACGCCCGCAAGCTGGCCGAGGCATTCTGGCCCGGCGGATTGACGTTGATCCTGCACGCGCAGCCGTCGCTGGACTGGGACCTCGGCGAAACCAAGGGGACCGTGGCCCTGCGCATGCCCGCCGATGACATCGCCCTTGAGCTGCTGACACTGACCGGCCCGCTGGCCGTCTCCTCTGCCAACCGCACCGGCCAGGCACCGGGACAAACTGCCGCCGCTGCCCGCGAGCAGCTTGCAGAATCCGTTGAGGTCTACCTCGAAGGCGGCTTCCGGCCGAAGGAAGGCGAGACCGCCGTGCCCTCCACCATTGTGGACGCCACCGGGCCCCTCCTGCGTGTGGTGCGCAACGGAGCCGTCAGCCTGGACCAGCTCCGGGAACACGTTCCGGGTGTCCTGGGTTTAGGCGAGATCCCCATGGCGCCGGAAGAACCGGAGGAACCGGTGACTGCGGAGGCGTCCGACACTCCGGAGACTGCCGGGGATTCTGCGGCAGCGGGCCCTGCGGCTGCCGAAGCCCGCAGCGCGGCCGGCAGCAGTGCCGTCAGTACCAACGACAACAATGCGGAGAACTGACATGCAGCCCAAAGTCGCCGTTGCGGCCGTAACGTTCGACCGCCACGAGGAGCTTGCCCTGCTCCTGAAAGGGCTGGCGGAGCAGACCGCGCCCATCCATTCCATCGCCCTGGTGGACTCGGGCACCGTCCCGGCCACCGACGTCGTTAACGCCGGGGGAGCGCAGAACATCAACTACCTGCGCTCCGAAGCGAACCTTGGCGGCGCCGGCGGGTTTGCGTACGCCATCCTGGCCGCCATGGCCAGCGGCGCCGAGTGGATCTGGATGATGGACGACGACGGCCATCCCGAAGACGCCAGCTGCCTGGCCGAGCTCCTCCGCACCGCAGAGGAGCACCAGCTGGACATCATCAGCCCCCTGGTAGCAGCCACCGCCGATCCCAACCGGCTGTCCTTCAATTTCCGCATCAACGGGTTGCTCACCAACGACCGCTCCCGCCTGGCTCCGATGGGCTACCTGCCGGACATGGTGCACTTCTTCAACGGTGCACTGATCCGGACCGAGGTCTTCTACCGGATCGGTATCCCGGACGTGAAGTTCTTTATCCGCGGGGACGAAGTGGACTTCCTGTCGCGAGTGAAAAAGGCCGGGCTCAAGTACGGTACGCTGGCCACTGTTGCCGTGCAGCATCCTGCCACATGGACGGAGATGAAGCCCGTTTTTGGCGGGTTCATCACCCCGGTCATTCCCGAGGGCGAGTTCAAGCGCTACTGCTACTTCCGGAACCGTGGCTACCTGACCCGCAAGTACCGCAACCTTCGCTGGTTCAGCGCGGACATCGTCGGTTTCCCCTATTACTTCCTGAAGACTGGTGACCTCAAGGGCCTCGCACACTGGTTCAGGGCATATTCCACCGGCTTCCGCGGCAAGGGCTTCGGCTCGCCCGCGGAACTGATGTCCGCCAACAGCTAGGCCGCCGTGGAGAACCTGTACGCCGTCGTCGTCACCTATAACCGCGCCGACTTCCTGCGCAACCTGCTCGAGTCCTTCGCCCGGCTGGACACTGCCCCGGCGCGGATCCTGGTGGTGGACAACGCGAGCAGCGACCACACGCCGGACGTAATTGCCCGGGCGGCTGCAGCCGGGCTGCCCATCCAGTACGAACGGCTGGAGCAGAACGTCGGCGGGGCCGGCGGGTTTTCCCGCGGCGTGGAACTGGCACTGGAGTCCGGCGCCGAATGGCTGTGGCTGATGGATGACGACGTCGAAGTGCTTCCCGGCGCGGTGGACGCCCTGGCGAAATTCACGCCGGATTACTCCTGCATGATCGGCCGCCGCTATGACGCCAACGGCAAACCGTTCTTCTGGCAGCACCATTTTGTCGAGGCACTCGGCATTTTCCTGCCGGTCTCCCGAGACGTGTTCCGGCATTCCGAGGTGTTCCGCACCAACGTGGGGAACTTTGAAGGCATGCTCATCAACGCCTCCGTGGCGCGGAACATCGGCCTGCCGGATCCGCGCTTCTTTATTACGTGGGACGACCTGATCTACGGCTGGCTGGCCGCGCAGCAAACCCCGGTGGTTTACGTCAACGCCTTTGTCATCAAGAAGGTCCGTGCCCAGCGCCAAGTGGACCTCGGCCTGCGCCACCTCAACGATTCATCCGACCTCAGCCGCCGCTACGTGATGCGAAACCGCGGGCATGTGGCGCACTACCTGCGGGCCCACGGCAAATTCAACCGGGCCGGTTTCGCCGCGGGCACCGCGCTGACCTTCCTCAAGGAACTTGTCCGCCTGGTCCTGGTTGAGCGGACCCTGAAGGGGTCCGGTGCGCTCTGGCAAGGGTGGCGTGAATCGCGCACCATCCTTGCCGACGCCGGGTGGAAACCCATGCCGCCGCTGCCGGTGTATCCGGGCAGCGGAACCCGAAGCGATTAGTATCGTTCTAAGCCCCGACGCCGTCCGACAGTTTCGCGGCGGGGTATTTTGAAACAGGCGCCTGGCCGCCGTGGTAGTGGAAGTCGGTTGCATCTTTCGTTGAGTACACAATCAGAAACGCGCGCACCTGCCGCAGTACGGGACGAGAAGCCCGCCCTCTGGATCTGGATCCAGCTCTTCCTCGACTCCATGTCGTGGGTGGTTGCGATCGGCCTGGCGCTGCTGCTGCGCTACGAAATGGGTATCCGGGTGGAACAGCTCGCCGGAGCCTGCCTCATCGCCGCGATCGCGGTGGTGGCCCAAATGCTGGCCGGCTACTCCCTCGCCCTCTACCGGGGCAGGTATCCGTTCGGCAGTTTCCAGGAGGCCAGGGCTCTGGTTTTCGTCACCGTCATCGTGGCGGCAACCATCACCGTGAGCCTGCTGGTGCTGTACGCGGAGATCAACATCGGCCGCAGCGTGGGCCTGATCGCCTTCCCCTTCGCCTGCCTCTTCATGTGCGCGGCCCGCTATGCCAAACGCCTTTATGTAGAGGGCAAGACCCGGCCCGGGGACGGAGCCCAAAACACCTTGGTGTACGGCGCCGGATTCCTCGGCAACTCCCTGGTGACCAGGATGCTGCAGGACCCGGACTCCCCGTACTTCCCGGTGGGGCTGGTGGACGACGACCCCGCCAAGAAGCACCTGCGGCTTTCCGGCGTCCAGGTGCAGGGCCGCGGCGACGACCTGCCGGCGATCATCCGCCGCACCCGGGCCAAAGTGCTGGTCCTTGCCTTCGCCAACGTGGAAGCCACCGTGGTGCGCCGCATCTCGGACGCTGTGGCCGGCCTGAACGTGCGCGTGCTGGTACTGCCCCCGCTGCGGGACATGCTGGGCACCGGTGCACCCGCCGGTTTCTCCGACTTCCGCGACGTCGCGGTGGAGGACCTGATCGGACGCCGTCCGGTGGACATCGAGGTTGACGAAATTGCCGGGTACATCAAAGGCAAACGGGTGCTGGTGACCGGAGCCGGAGGCTCCATCGGATCGGAACTATGCCGCCAGATCGTGCAGTTCGATCCGGCGGAACTGATCATGCTGGACCACGACGAAACAGGCCTGCAGCAGACCCAGATCTCCATCACCGGCCACGGACTCCTGGCAGGCCGGGATACCGTGCTGGCCAACATCCGCGACGGCGAAGCCCTGCTGGACATCTTCGAGGACCGCCGTCCGGAGGTGGTGTTCCATGCCGCAGCCCTCAAGCACGCGCCGCTGCTGCAGCAGTATCCGGTGGAAGCCTGGAAGACGAACGTCTGCGGCACCCTGAACGTGCTGCGCGCTGCCCAGCGCGCCGGCGTCACGCACTTCGTGAACATTTCCACCGATAAAGCGGCCAATCCCACCACCGCCCTTGGCCATTCCAAAAGGGTTGCCGAAAAACTTACCGCCTGGATGGCGGGGCAGACGTCCGGGAAGTACGTCTCCGTCCGCTTCGGCAACGTGATGGGCAGCCGCGGCTCAATGCTGCCGCTCTTTACCGAACAGATCCGCGTCGGCGGTCCGGTCACGGTGACAGACCCCGACGTTACACGCTTCTTTATGACTATCCCCGAAGCCTGCCAGCTCGTCATCCAGGCCGGTGCCATCGGTACCGGCGGGGACGTGCTGATCCTGGACATGGGTGAACCGGTCCGGATCCTCGATGTGGCGCAACGGATGATCGCGATGTCGGGCAAGGACGTGGAGATCATCTACACCGGCCTGCGGCCGGGGGAGAAGCTGCACGAGGAACTGGTGGGCACCGGTGAACTCGACAAGCGCCCCCTGCACCCGAAGATTTCGCACACCAGGGCCATGGAGCAGGATCCCGCCAAGCTTGACCTCAACATCTGGCTGGCCCGCTGTGAGGCAGAACAGGGCGCCAGCATCGCCGCCATTCCCGACGACGAGGCCACTGACGCCGGTGAAGTGCGGGTGGCATCGTGATGCCGTTGCTCCTCGTAGCAGGGATCACACTGGCAGCCAGCCTGCTGCTTCCCCTGGCCGTGAAGCCGCTCCTGGTCCGGATGGGAGTGGTGGATGTTCCCTCGGCACGCTCATCGCACGTGAAAGTAACAATCCGCGGCATGGGCCTGGCCACGGCACTGGCCACGGCGATCGGATACGCGGCAGCGCTGCTGCTGGGGTTTGTGACGGTGGACCGCTCCATCTCCGCCGTCGTGCTGGCCATTATTGCCGCCTGTGCCGCCGTGGGCTGGGTCGAGGACCTGCGCGGCATGTCCATCCGCGGCCGGGCAGCCGCCCAGCTCGGGATCGGTGCCGCCGGCTCCGCAGTACTCATCGTCCTCACGGGACAGTCGTTCTGGTGGCTTCCGCTGGGTGCACTGGCCATCGCCGCCTACGTCAACATCGCCAACTTCATGGACGGCGTCAATGGCATCTCCGGCCTGCACGGGGTGACAGCAGGGGTGGCCTACGCTGTTGCCGGGCTGCTGTCAGAACAGCCCTGGCTGACCGCGGGCGGCACGGTTCTGGCAATGTCCTTCCTCGGGTTCCTCCCATGGAACCTGGGCCGCGGCTCGGTATTCCTGGGCGACGTCGGCAGCTACCTGCTGGGTGCGTCGATAGCCGCACTCGCGGTGGCCGGCTTCCTCGGCGGCGTGTACGTCGAGTACGTCCTCTCGCCGATCCTGGTGTACGCGGCGGACACCGGTTACACCCTGCTCCGCCGGATCAAGGCGGGGGAGCGGTGGTACGCATCCCACCGGGAACACGTGTACCAGCGGCTCACGGACGTGGGCTTCTCGCACCTGATGTCGGCCGGAATCGTCACACTGTGCACGGCCGCAGTGATCATCCTCGGGTTCGTCGCGGCGACGGCCACGCTTCCGATTGTTGCGCTGTGCGTCGCTGCCAGCGTGCTGGTGCTGGCTTTGTACCTGGCCAGCCCGGACCTGATCCGCCGGTACCGCCGCCCGTCCAAGGTCACGCGCCTGCCCGTGACCTGAACCGTGTTCTATCTCGTGTAGAATTTGAGGGCAGCCAAAGCTGCCCTCCACACTGCCTTTTGGCCACCTGCCTTTTGGTGCCGACGATTGGGATCGAATGACCTCCAACGCCGAGTCCGGACCTGCGTCCGGCAACGGAAGAGTTGGCGCATCCGGTCCCACGCCGTCCCTCTGGCTGAACCTCCTCAAGCGCAGTTCGCTGGCCGCGGCGGCCGGACTTGTCCTGTGCGCCGTTCCTGCAGCAATCCTCGCAGGACCCGGCGGCGCCCTTTCCAGTACTGCCGGCGGGTTGCTGGTGATGCTGTTCTTCGGCATCAGCCTCCTGGTGGGGCACTTTGTGGGACGCAGCAACCCTTCCGGAGCCATCGGCATGTTCGTGGCCACCTACTTTGTCAAAGTGGTGGGCTTTGCCGCCGTCCTGTTTGTGGTCGGTGCTCCGGCGTGGCTGAACGGCCGCTGGTTCGTCGCCGGGGCCGTAACTGCCGTCGTCCTCTGGCAGGCTGCAGAAATCCATGGTTTCAGCAAAGCCCGCCTCCAGATCTACAACGATCCAGAAACCAAGGAAACCCCCGATGCGTGATCCCAGGAAGCCCACGGAAGGCACCAACGGCAACAGGGGATCAAAGGCTTCAGCTCCCGATGTATCAGGCGACGGAACCAGCGGCGGATACAACGCCGGCATGGCCGTATTCAGCTACATCATTGGCGGAATCATCGTCTGGAGTTTGATAGGGTGGGGACTGGATTATCTGTGGGGAACGCGCTGGATTGTGCTCGCAGGCGCTCTGCTTGGAGCCGTCGGAGGTTTTTACCTTTCCCACATGCATGGCCTGACCAGTTCTCGAAAAAATGCTGGGGAGCGTCATGCTGCCAGCGGGCCGTCCCAGGACGGCGACACTAATGCCAAATAATTTCACAGGGGGAACAGCAGGCCATCAGGCTGCCGGTCCCCGCCCAACGCCCAATGATGGACACTGCAGAGAGGAAACGCGTTGATCGCGCTTGCGCTCCCGGCCCAAGATTCAGGAGAGTTTACTCCTCCTGGTATTAACGAAATGCATTTGCCGGCAATCCTGCCGTGGGGTGCCGCAGAAGGATTCTCCAAGCAGATGCTGCTGGTCCTCCTCTCTGTCGTCTTTATCGCCGTCTTCTTCGTGCTCGCCGCACGCAAGCAGCAGCTGGTACCCGGCAAGCTCCAGTTCGCCGGCGAAGCCGCCTACGGCTTCGTCCGCAACGGAATTGCCAAGGACATCATCGGCGGCAGGGACTTCATCAAGTACGTCCCGCTGTTGTTCAGCCTGTTCTTCTTCATCCTGGTGAACAACATCTACGGCGCCATCCCGTTCTTCCAGCTCCCCACGTTCTCTCACGTCGGCGGCGCCTATGTACTGGCGGGCATTGTCTACTTCACCTGGATCGCCATTGGCGTCAAGAAGAACGGACTCCGTTACTTCAAGCTGGCCACCGTGCCCTCCGGTGTTCCCTGGTTCATCCTTCCGATCGTCATCCCGATCGAGATCATCTCCAACTTCCTGGTCCGGCCCGTCACGCACAGCCTCCGTCTGTTCGCGACCATGCTCGCAGGACACCTCATTGTGATGATCGCCGGCTACGGCATCGAGTTCCTCATCATGCAGGAGAACGTCCTGCTCAAGGGAACCTCCGTCCTGGTCCTGGCCGGTGCCATCGCCATGTACATGCTTGAAGCCCTGATCATGGTCCTGCAGGCCTACGTGTTTACCCTGCTGACAGCGATCTACATCGAAGGCGCGCTTCACGCCGACAGCCACTAAGGCACCCTAAGCTTCCCCTCGCGGGGATAGAGCAACCCAAACAACCTGCCACATGGGTGGCATCTTGAAAGGAAGAAAAATGGAAGGCAATCTCAACCTCGTAGGTTACGGTCTGTCCGCAATCGGCGGTGGTATCGGTGTTGGTCTCGTATTCGCTGCCTACATCAACGGCGTCGCCCGCCAGCCGGAAGCACAGCGTGTCCTGCAGCCGATCGCATTCCTCGGCCTTGCGCTGACCGAAGCCCTCGCCATCCTCGGCCTGGTCTTCGCCTTCGTTCTCTAGTCCTTAGAACGAAGCGAACTTACAGAACCGAGTAGAAAAGGACGGGTGAAATATGAATCAGCTGATCATCTCAGCCGCCACTGAGGGCGAAGTCAACCCCCTGGTTCCCAATGTCTGGGAAATGGGCGTTGTCCTCGTGGGCTTTGCCATCCTCATGTTCATCGTGGTCAAGTTCGTTGTCCCGATGTTCGAAAAGACCTTCGCCGAGCGTGCCGAGGCCATCGAAGGCGGCATTGCAAAGGCTGAAAAGGCCCAGGCTGAGGCGTCTGCTGCACTCGAAGAGTACAAGCAGCAGCTGACCGACGCCCGCGCCGAAGCCAACCGCATCCGTGAGGAAGCCCGCGCCGAAGGTGCCCAGATCCTCGCGGACCTGAAGGAAAAGGCAGCTGCAGAGTCTGCCCGCATCACGGCCCAGGCCCACGCCCAGATCGAATCCGAGCGCCAGGCGGCCGTTGTGTCGCTGCGTTCGGAGGTCGGCACCCTCGCCACTACCCTCGCCGGCCGCATCGTCGGCGAATCGCTGAACGACGACGATCGTGCAGCACGGGTTGTGGACCGCTTCCTGGCAGATCTGGAGACCCAGAACGCAGGTGCAGCTAAGTAATGGCAGGCGTATCGAGCGAATCGCTGGCAACAGCCCTGGCCGAGTTGGAAGCCAAGCTTCCGACGGCGTCGCTGCAGCTGGCAAAGGAACTCTTCGGAATTCTGGGAATGGTGGACAGCTCGGCTGGCTTGCGCCGCGCCCTGACTGACCCGTCCCGCAACGGAGACGAAAAGTCGGCGCTGGTCAGGCAGCTGGTTGGCGGAAAAGTCTCCGCTGATGCTGCAGAGATCGCGGGCGGACTGGCCAGCTCACGCTGGGCAAACGCGCGGGATATCGGCGATGCACTCGAGACTCTTGCCGCAACGGTGGTCATTTCCGTTGCTGAAAACAAGTCGGCCGTTTCTGCCTCCGGAATCTCTGGCCTGGAGGAGCTGGAGAACGATCTGTTCTCCTTCAACCAGGCCGTTGCCTCCAACCACGAGGTACAACGTGCTCTGTCCGAACCGCAGGCCAGTGCTGCAGCCAAGGCGACGCTGGCCGAAAGGCTGGTTCCCGGTGTGAGCGAGGAAGCAAGGGTCCTCATCACGCAGGCGGTCACCCAGCCCCGTGGCATCAAGGCCACCCGGCTGGTGGGTCGGTTCGCCGAACTGGCGGCCAAGCGGCAGCAGCGCTGGATTGCAACGGTCAGCGTGACCCGTCCCTTGACGCAGACGCAGCTGGCACGCCTCCAGGCGGGCCTGAATGCACTGTACGGGCGGGAACTGAAGGTCAACGTCAATGTTGACCCGGCACTCATTGGCGGCATCCGCGTCCAGGTTGGTGACGAAGTGCTCGACGCTTCGGTCATCACCCGCCTGGGCCAGCTGCAACGCCAGCTGGCCGGCTAGCCGGACAAGCACACCACAACTGATAGAAACCCCGGTCATCGTGACAACGATGATCACAAAACAGGAGAGCAGGGACTGCAGATGGCCGAATTGACCATCAACGCCGACGACGTCCGTAATGCGCTGAACGAGTTCGCGGCGTCCTACGAACCCGGAAACGCAGAACGCGTAGAGGTCGGCCGCGTAACCACCGCTAGTGACGGCATCGCCCGTGTTGAGGGCCTTCCCTCGGTCATGGCGAACGAGCTGCTGCGCTTCGAGGACGGCACCCTGGGCCTGGCCCAGAACCTGGACGTCCGCGAAATCGGCGTTATCATCCTCGGTGACTTCACCGGCATCGAAGAAGGCCAGGAAGTCCACCGGACCGGACAGGTTCTGTCCGTTCCCGTTGGCGACGCCTTCCTCGGCCGTGTTGTCGACCCGCTGGGCGTGCCCATCGACGACCTCGGCGAGATCAAGGCCGAGACCACCCGCGCACTGGAGCTCCAGGCTCCCGGCGTAACCCAGCGCAAGTCGGTGCACGAGCCGATGCAGACCGGACTCAAGGCCATCGACGCCATGATTCCGATCGGCCGCGGCCAGCGCCAGCTGATCATTGGCGACCGCCAGACCGGCAAGTCTGCGATCGCGATCGACACCATCATCAACCAGAAGGCCAACTGGGCTTCGGGCGATGTGACCAAGCAGGTCCGCTGCATCTACGTGGCAATCGGCCAGAAGGCGTCAACCATTGCCGCCATCCGCCAGACCCTCGAGGACAACGGCGCGCTGGAGTACACCACCATCGTGGCGTCCCCGGCATCCGACCCCGCAGGCTTCAAGTACCTGGCACCGTACGCCGGTTCGGCCATCGGCCAGCACTGGATGTACGGCGGCAAGCACGTCCTCATCGTGTTTGATGACCTGTCCAAGCAGGCTGAGGCTTACCGTGCAGTGTCGCTGCTGCTCCGCCGCCCGCCGGGACGCGAAGCGTACCCGGGCGATGTCTTCTACCTGCACTCCCGCCTGCTGGAGCGTTGTGCAAAGCTCTCCGACGAGCTGGGCGCAGGTTCCATGACCGGCCTGCCGCTGATCGAAACGAAGGCCAATGACGTTTCGGCCTACATCCCCACCAACGTGATCTCCATCACCGACGGCCAGATCTTCCTGCAGTCGGACCTCTTCAACGCCAACCAGCGTCCTGCTGTTGACGTTGGTGTGTCTGTGTCCCGCGTGGGCGGTGCCGCACAGGTCAAGTCCATGAAGAAGGTTTCCGGCACGTTGAAGCTGGACCTCGCCCAGTACCGCGACATGCAGGCTTTCGCCATGTTTGCCTCGGACCTGGACGCCGCTTCACGCCAGCAGCTGACCCGCGGTGCACGCCTGATGGAACTGCTGAAGCAGGGCCAGTACTCGCCGTTCCCGGTGGAGAACCAGGTTGTGTCCATCTGGGCCGGCACCAACGGCTACCTCGACGACGTTCCGGTTGAGGACATCAGCCGCTTCGAGTCGGAGTTCCTGGAGCACCTGTCCCACAAGTCCTCCATCCTCACCACGCTGGCGCAGACCAACGTGCTGGACGATGACACCGTTGCAGCTCTGAAGTCCGCCATTGTGGACTTCAAGAAGGGCTTTTTCGGCGAGGGTGACAACCACCTGGTAGGTGCCGGCCACGAGGAGCATGACGCTATCTCCGAGGGCGACGTTGACCAGGAAAAGATCGTCAAGCAGAAGCGCTAATTCCACTGACCGGGTGTGCCGGGCCGCCAAGGTCCGGCACACCCGGTTTAGGGAATGTTAGGAAAGGATAAGTATGGGAGCCCAGATTCGGGTCTACCGCCAGAAGATCAGCTCGACCACGTCGATGCGCAAGATCTTCAAGGCGATGGAACTGATCGCTACCTCGCGCATCGGCAAGGCCCGTGCGCGCGTAGCAGCTTCACTGCCTTACGCGAACGCGATCACGCGCGCCGTTTCTGCTGTCGCCAGCCAAAGCGAAATCGACCACCCGCTGACCACTGAGCCGGAGCAGATCCGCCGTGCCGCCGTCCTGGTAATCACCTCGGACCGCGGCCTGGCCGGATCCTACTCGGCAAGCGTGCTCAAGCAGGCGGAAGGTCTCAACGAGCTGCTCCACGCCGAAGGCAAGGAAGTCAAGACGTACCTCGTCGGACGCAAGGCGCAGGCCTACTTCGAGTTCCGGAACCGCGAATATGCACGGGTCTGGACCGGAGGCACCGACGCACCGGAGTTCGCCACCGCCCGTGAAATCGGCGAGGCGCTGCTCACGGAATTCGCCACCGACTATGAAGAGGGCGGCGTGGACGAGATCCACGTGGTGTACACCCGCTTCAAGTCCATGGTCACCCAGGAGCCCACGGTCATCCGCCTGCTTCCCCTGGAAGTAGTGGAAGAGCAGGCAGCTTCTGAATCGGACCTGTTGCCGCTGTACGAGTTCGAGCCGGAAACCGAGCGTGTTCTTGACGCCCTGCTGCCGCGCTACATCGAGTCACGCATCTTCGCGGCCATGCTGCAGGCAGCAGCTTCCGAGCTCGCTGCACGCCAGCGCGCCATGAAGTCCGCCGGCGACAACGCCACGGACCTCATCAAGAAGTACACGCGTCTGCGCAACACGGCCCGCCAGGCTGAAATTACGCAGGAGCTTTCCGAGATTGTTGCCGGCGCCGACGCCCTCGCGTCCTAGCCTGCTGCAGCCGGTTCCGCTGGACCTGCACCACCACAGATAAACTTAAACCCACGCCATCTACTGAGTGAAGTGAGAGAGATGACTGCCACTGCTACCGAACACGTAGCCGCAACGTCCGGTGCCACCGGCCGCATTGCGCGCGTAATCGGCCCGGTTGTCGACGTCGAATTCCCGGCCGACGCAATCCCGTCCATCTACAACGCCCTCACCACCGAGATTACTCTCAACGGTGTAACCAAAACGATCACGTTCGAGACCTCCCAGCACCTGGGTGACAACCTCGTCCGCGCCATCTCCCTGCAGGCCACCGACGGACTCGTCCGCGGCACGTCCGTAGTGGACAGCGGTGCCCCCATCTCCGTGCCGGTCGGCGACGGTGTCAAGGGCCACATCTTCAACGTCCTGGGCCAGCCCCTGGACGTTACCGAGTCGGAACTGGAGATCAGCGAACGCTGGCCCATCCACCGCAAGGCACCGAGCTTCGCTTCGCTCGAAGGCTCCACCGAGATGCTCGAAACCGGCATCAAGGTCATCGACCTCCTCACCCCGTACATCAAGGGTGGAAAGATCGGCCTGTTCGGCGGCGCCGGCGTCGGCAAGACCGTTCTGATCCAGGAAATGATCACCCGTGTTGCCCGCAACTTCGGTGGTACCTCGGTATTCGCCGGCGTGGGTGAGCGTACCCGTGAAGGTAACGACCTCTGGGTTGAAATGGAAGAGGCAGGCGTCCTCAAGGACACCGCCCTTGTGTTCGGCCAGATGGACGAGCCGCCGGGAACGCGTCTGCGCGTGGCCCTGTCCGCACTGACCATGGCGGAGTACTTCCGCGATGTGCAGAACCAGGACGTGCTGCTCTTCATCGACAACATCTTCCGCTTCACCCAGGCAGGTTCCGAGGTTTCCACCCTCCTCGGCCGCATGCCCTCGGCTGTGGGCTACCAGCCCAACCTGGCTGACGAAATGGGCCTCCTGCAGGAGCGCATTACGTCCACCAAGGGCCACTCCATCACCTCCATGCAGGCCATCTACGTTCCCGCAGATGACTACACGGACCCGGCACCGGCCACCACCTTCGCACACCTCGACGCGACCACGGAACTTTCCCGTGAAATCGCCTCCCGTGGTCTGTACCCGGCTGTTGACCCGCTGACGTCCACCTCCCGCATCCTGGATCCCCAGTACATCGGCAAGGACCACTACAACACGGCTGTCCGTGTGAAGCAGATCCTGCAGAAGAACAAGGAACTCCAGGACATCATCGCCATCCTTGGTGTTGACGAACTCTCCGAAGAGGACAAGATCGTCGTGTCGCGTGCACGCCGTATCCAGCAGTTCCTCTCGCAGAACACTTACACCGCCAAGCAGTTCACCGGCGTCGAGGGCTCCACGGTTTCCATCAAGGACACCGTCGAAGGCTTCTCAGCCATCTGCGACGGCGAGCTGGACCACATCGCGGAGCAGGCGTTCTTCAACGTCGGCGGCCTCGATGACGTTGAGCGCCAGTGGGCCAAGATCCAGGAACAGACCAAGTAATATGGCTGAGCTTGAGGTTGAGATTGTCGCAGCGGACCACTTCGTGTGGTCCGGAGCGGCCAAGATGGTCAAGGCCCGCACCAGCGATGGTGAAATCGGAATCCTGCCCGGCCACTCGCCCCTGCTGGCGATCCTGGCCGAGGGTGAGCTGGCTATCCAGCCGGTCTCCGGGGACCGTATTGCGGTAGATGTCGACGGCGGGTTCTTCTCCGTGGACAACAACCGTGTGGTTATTGTTGCTGACAACGCCCACCTGGGCGGCTCGGCTACCGCTGGGATCCGCTAGCACCACCTTGATGGACGCACCGAGTCTTCCGTTCATCGCCATGGCAATCACGTTTGGATTGCTGGTATTTGCACTGTGCCTTTCGGGGGTGCGCCGCTTCAACCTGCGGCGTGCCCTCGGCACGGTGGACGCCTCCATTTGCACGGCTGGAAACAGCTGGCAGGTGGGGGTTTGTCGTTATCAGGACAACGACCTCGAGTGGTTCCGTCTGTTCTCGTTGAGTGTCCGGCCGAAACACAAATTCAAAAGGCATTCACTGGAGCTGCTGGGCCGCCGCAAGCCCACGGAGGCCGAGGCAGTGAAGGTCCAGCCCGACGTCGTTATTGTTGAACTCCGCTACGAGGGGCAGGATCTCCGCCTTGCCATGAAGTTCGACGCCTACGCCGGGCTGTCCTCCTGGCTGGAAGCCGGGCCGGTCATCGGCGTGGGCACCTGGCGCTAGCCACTGTGGACTGGGTTTTTGACGTCCGTCTCACCGACGGCCCGGTGTACTGGGCTTCCCTGGTCCTGGGCCTGGCGGGTGCCGTGTATCTGCTCGCACCTCCCGCACCGACGGGCCGACGGCGCTGGCTTGTCCAGGTGGTTGCCGCCGTTGCAGCAGCCTTCGCCCTGGTGGCCACGGTCCACTGGGCGCTGATTAATCTTTTCTCCGTCTTCCCGGAAAACATCCCCGATGCCGTCCTGCTCTGGGTGGTGCCCGCCGTGGCCGCCCTGCTCCTGCTCCTGCTCCGGCTGCCCCGAAGCAGCTGGCCCCGCCGCGCCACCGGCCTGGCCGCGGTTCTGCTGGTCGCGGCCCTGTCCTGCGTACAGGTCAACGCCTACTTCGGCCTGAACCGGACCGTCAGTGACCTTCTCGGCACTGCCGTGGCCCGAATCCCCATGCTTGAACCTGGGCTGATGCGGCAGGACGGAGCGGCCGACGGCGTCCCGCTCCACGGGTGGGCGCCGCAGGGTGAGCTTCCGGCCGGGGGAGTCCTGCGCAAGGCTGCCATTCCGGGCACCGCTTCCGGCATGGCCACCCGCGACGCGTATATCTACCTGCCGCCTGCGTACTTCGCCAGGAACCGGCCTGCCCTGCCCGTGCTGGTGCTGATTGCCGGCCAGCCGGGCGGGCCCCCGGACTGGCTCACCGGCGGGGCGCTGGACGGACACATGGACTCCTTCGCCGCGGCCCATGGAGGCCTGGCGCCGGTGGTGGTCATTCCCGATCCCAACGGTTCCCAGTCCGCAAACACAATGTGCATGGACAGCCGGATAGCGCAGGCCGATACGTTCCTTTCCCGCGATGTCCCCGACTGGATCAGTTCAACGCTGGCCGTAGACACCAACCACCACCAATGGGCTATTGGCGGCTTTTCCTTCGGCGGCACCTGCGCGCTGCAGATGGGAACCCGGCACCCCGACCTGTTCCCCGCCATCCTTTCGTTCTCCGGCGAAGCCGAGCCGGCTCTTGCCAAGGAGCGGCAAAAGACGATTGATGCCGCCTTCCCGGGGAAACCTGAGGAGTTCGAGCGGCAGACCCCCTTGGCCCTGATGAAAGACCGGCGCTTCGAGTCCAGCGGCGTGTACCTGACGGCGGGACAGGACGACCCGGAGTTTGTGGCCTACCTTAATACGCTTGCCGCTGCCGCCCGGGACGCCGGCTTCGACGTCCGCGCCTACACGGTGGAGCATACGGGCCATTCCTGGGACACGTCCTCCAAGCGGATTGCCGATGCCCTGCAGTTCCTTTCCGACAGATGGGGGTTGGGCCAGTGACTTCCGGACAGCAGATACGAACGGCATCCCTGGCCTGGACAACAGTGGTACGCCCCGCACGGGACCGGATCCTTACCGGATTGAAATCGATGCCGTTCTCGGTGGCGGTGCTCGCGGTGCTCCTGGTCACCGGCGCCGTCACGGGCAGCTTCCTGGCAGGGCCGCCGGAGCAGTTGCTCGACGGGGCCGGAGTCAGCGGACCGGGCTTGCGTGCCGGGAACTGGTGGTCCCTCTTTACCAGCCTCTTCTTCGCCACCAACCCGTTGGCCTACATCTCCGCGTCGCTGATGATCCTCCTGCTGTTGGGCCTGGCGGAGCGGAGGCTGGGAACACCCGCCACGGTGGCGCTGTTCCTCGGCGGCCAGTTCGGGGCCGTCACGATCTTCCTTCTGATCACCCAACTGGCCGGCTACGTTGGTGACGGATGGCTCGACCGGATGGCAGAGGACATCCTGATCGGACCCTACCCGGCAGTCCTGGCGGCAGGCCTTGCAGCCACCGGACGGCTGCCCGTCCTCTGGCAGCGCCGGCTGCGGACCGGCGTGCTTTCGATTTCGCTCCTGCTGGTGCTGTATGTCGGGCATGCCGAAACGGTCATCGGCCTGATTGGCGCCGTCCTGGGACTCCTCGTGGGTTGGTGGATCCAGGGTGACCACGGCCAGCTGCACCGGCACCGTTCCACCGGCCGTGAGGCCCGGAACCTGCTTGCCCTCACGGTTGCCGTCTTTGCGGTGGGCCCGATCCTGACGGGCATCGCGCGTGCGCCCACAGGTCCGCTGGCACTCCTGCGGGAGGTGGTCCTGAATCCGATGCCCACCCTTGCTCAGCTGGCATTCAACTGCGGCACCACGGTGGAGGCATCCTGCCTGGAAGCCGGAAGGGCGGGTTTCGCCGGGCCCTTCGGCCTCGCCCTGGCGGTGGTCCCGGTGGTGCTGCTGCTGATCTGCGCCGACGGGATACGCCGGGGCCGCCGCCTTGCGTTGAACATCGCCATTGCCATCCAACTGGCCGTGACCGCGCTGGCGGCCGTCTATCTCGCCCTTTTCGCCCTGGTTCCGTCCCGGCCGCACGGTACCTCCGCGCCGCCCATGGGTTCGGCCTTTGCCCACGTGCTTCCACTGGTCTGCGTACCCCTGCTGCTGGCGGTGCTCCTCTGGCTGAACCGGCGTCAGTTCCGCGTCCAGACAGTTCCGGCCGCACGCCGGATGCTGGCCTTCGTGGTGGGAGGTTCGTGGCTTGTCCTGGCCGCCGGCTACGCCATCGCCTGGTTGTGGGCCGGGGGACTGATGCGCGACGGCGGCCTGCTGGGGCTCTTTGCCGAGCTGGCCCGGCAGTACGTGCCGGTACCTATTCCGCAGCAGTACCACCGCGTTTTTGCCGACCGGAACACGGTGGAAGCGGTCCTCTTTGCCTACTCGGGCCCAGTGTTCTGGGTTATTGCCCTGGTGACTGTCTGGTGGGCCCTGTTGAGCGGACACCACGGCAACGATTCCGGGCGTCAGGACAGGATCAAGGCGCGGCATCTGCTCCACCAGGGCGGCGGACCGCTCTCCTGGATGGCGTTGTGGGAACCGAACATGTATTGGTTCAGCCCCGACGGCCGGGGCGCATTCGCATTCCAGCGGCACGGCAGCGTGGCACTGACACTCGGCGGCGCTTTTGGGTCCGCAGACGCCCAAGTCCGCGTGACCGAGGAGTTTCTTGGTTACTGCAGGCGCGAGGCCATGATCCCGGCGCTCTACTCCTGCGACGATGCGGTCTGGCCGATGCTGCAGGAGCGGGGGTATTCCCGGGTCGCCGTGGCCCAGGAGACCCGCCTGGCCATCCGCGAACTGGAGTTCAAGGGGAAGGAATGGCAGAACGTCCGGACCGCCTTGAACCGCGCCGCGAAGCTGGGGGTCGAAGCCCGTTGGGGAACGTATGCCTCCCTGCCGGCCGTCCTCCGTTCAAAGCTCAGCGAAGTCTCGGAGGAATGGGCAGCCGGAAAAACAGTTCCCGAAATGGGCTTTACCCTGGGCGGGATCGACGAGCTCGACGACCCTGAGGTGCTGTGCTGCCTCGCCGTGGATGCCAGCGGTACAGTCCATGGCGTGACCAGCTGGCTGCCGGTGTACGACGGCGGGCGGCTGGTCAGCAGGACGCTGGATGTTATGCGCCGGGGTGCTGATGGATTTCCGGGCGTGATGGAATTCCTGATCGCCTCCGCGGTACTTGAGCTGCGCGATTCCGTTGAGGTCATCTCCCTCTCGGGGTCTCCGCTGGCGAGCCTTCCCGGCTCCGGGGCCGAGGCCAATCCGGACGGGCAGGACCGGGCGGACAACCTGGTCCGCATCCTGGACCTGGTGGGGCACGCCCTTGAACCGATCTACGGATTCCGATCACTGGCCGCATTCAAGTCGCGGTTCAAACCCGAGTACCGCGCCCTTTATCTTTACTATCAGGATCCGTTGCACCTGCCGGCGATAGGCCGGGCATTGACGCGGGCCTACCTGCCCGGGCTTTCCCTTCCGCAGGGCGCCCGGCTGGTCGGCAAATTGGTGAACTGATGCGGCTGCATTCACACGCACAATCCGCATTGCCCCGGATAATACAGTCTGCTAGTGGTGCAGGACGGGTTTGAATTAAACAACAAAGGCCTCCGGCAGAATTGCCGGAGGCCTTTGTTTCGCTGCCGGCCGCATTAAGCGGGCGGCAGGCGGGGACTAAACCAGCGTGACGCCGGTAGCCTGGGGACCCTTGGCGCCCTGGCCGATCTCGAACTGAACGCGCTGGTTCTCGTCGAGGGTCTTGAAGCCGCCGGTCTGGATCTCGGAGTAGTGAACGAAGACATCACCATCGGAGTCATCCGGGGTAATGAAGCCGAAGCCCTTTTCAGCGTTGAACCACTTGACGGTTCCCTGTGCCATTTATTTCTCCTCATTGTGGAACTTTTTAAGATCGGCACACCTCGTGCCGGCCTTGGTCACTCCGCGAGAAGAATCCTGGATTGCCTGTCCGGAAAGGGACTGGCGCTGCAGGAGCTTCGCGCTCGCAACATGTCTTGCGAGCATGAAAAACACCTACACAAAGACTGAGATAAGAATTTCATGCCAGTAGGCGGAGGTCAACGGTTTGGGCGGTCAAACGCATAAATTTTAGGTAAAAGGCCGGTTAAATGTCCTTGTTGGAACGAATTCAACGCCCCGGGAAGGGCAGTCTGCTGATTATCTGAGTCCTGATTAAAAGCAGCGTCAGAAAAGCCGGGACTCAACGTCGTCCACGCCGCGCATTGCATCGTAGTCGAGGGTTACGCAGTCGATGCCGCGGTCGTTTGCCAGGACCTTGGCCTGGGGCTTGATCTGCTGGGCCGCGAAGATTCCGCGGACCGGCGCCAGCAGCGGATCCCGGTTCAGCAGTTCAAGGTACCGGGTGAGCTGCTCAACGCCGTCGATATCGCCGCGCCGCTTGAGTTCCACGGCCACCGTTGCACCGTCCGCGTCCCTGGCCAGGATGTCCACAGGCCCAATTGCCGTGAAGTATTCCCGGCGGATCAGCGAATACCCTTCGCCCAGCGTTTCAATCTGCTCGGCCAGAAGCCGCTGCAGGTCCGCCTCCACGCCGTCCTTGATGAGGCCAGGGTCCACGCCCAGGTCGTGGGAGGAGTCGTTCAGCTTTTCGTGGATGTTGATGATGAGGCGGTCATCGGTCTTGGCAGACTGCACGGTCCACTGCTCAACAACGCCCAGTTCCAGGTCCACGTCTTCCGGGGACGAAACCCGTAGGGTGGCCGGCGGGCTCATCCAGTTCAGCGGCTTGTAGGAGCCGCCATCCGAATGGACCAGGACCGAGCCGTCGGCCTTGACCAGCAGGAGCCTGGTGGCAAGGGGAAGATGGGCTTTAAGCCGGCCAACGTAATCAACAGAGCATCGGGCTATGACAAGTCGCACGCCGTACAGACTACCGTCTGGCGCGGCAAGTGCCCGCCCGGGACGGGTCTGCGGACGGGATTTTGCCACGGCGGCACCAGCCGTCCGGGAGAAGACAGGCGGGAGCTGGCACGGGCCGGGCTGGGGCAGAATGGAGGCATGCCGCGTTCCAACCGACCCCGCCGTCCAGTGTCCGGAAAAGCCGGAGCCGGGTCCGGCCCGGCGGGGGGAAAGAAAGGAAGCGCTGACGTTCCCGAGCTGGACCTGGAACGCGCGCGTGCAGGCATTGCCCGCCGGGAGAGTGCTCCCGACGGTGAGTGGATGGTCCGCACCATGACCGCCAAAAACGCGGAAAAGACCTACATCTGCCCTGAGTGCTCCACCGCCGTGCTGCCCGGAGTTGCCCACCTGGTGGTGTGGAAGGATGACCATCTTTTCGGCGCGGCAGCCGGCCTGGCGGAACGGCGGCACTGGCACACCAACTGCTGGCAGACCCGCAGCTACCGGTACCGGTAACGGCACGCGGCGCGGCTGTCGCTAAGCTGGCAGGCATGACTTTTGATCCGTCGTCGTACGAATTCAGCCAGTCCACGGGCCCCACGCCCATCCGTGCTTCCACTGTCCTGCCGGCCAGGCGTGAAAACGTGGAGCTGAAGACGCAGGACGGGCATACCCTGGTGGGAGAACTGGCGCTTCCGGAATCCGGACCGGTCAACGCCACCCTTATTACCCTGCATCCGCTGCCCACCCACGGCGGTTTTATGGATTCGCATGTGTACCGCAAGGCCTCCTACCGGCTGCCGGCCCTGGCCGGTATCGCGGTGCTCCGGTTCAACACCCGCGGCACGGAGTCCCCCCGTGGCACCAGCACGGGAGCCTTTGAAGAAGGCATCGGGGAGCAGCACGATGTGGACGCGGCCGTCCGCTTCGCCGTGGAACGCGGCCTGCCCAACCGGTGGCTGGTGGGCTGGTCCTTTGGCACCGAGCTTGCCCTGATGTACGGGGCGGTTGAACCGGTGGCGGCGCAGATCGAGGGTGCCATCCTGCTCTCGCCCCCGTTGCACCGGGCCAAGGATTCCCACCTTAAGCAGTGGGCACAGTCCGGGAAGCCGCTCACGGTGCTGGTGCCCGAGCATGACGACTACCTGCAGCCGGAGGCCGCGAAGGAGCGCTTCAGCCTGGTGCCGCAGGCCCGCCTGGTGGGCGTCAAGGGTGCCAAACACCTGTGGGTGGGGGAGAAGTACGCCGCGCGGGTCCTGAACGAGATAGTGCATGAAGTGACCGGCGCAGGATCAGCGGGAACCAGCCTTCCGCAGGAATGGGACGGGCCGGTGGCCAACGCGCCGGCCTAGCGGATTGGCCGCTCCGGTGCCTTGGGAACTCCGGTGCCCCGGAGCTCCGGTTCCTAGTGCTTGTCCTGCCGTACGATATAGATTTCCTTGATCAGCAGCAGGATGGCCGCCGCGGTGGGAATGGCGATCAGGGCGCCCAGGACACCCAGTAGGCTGCCGCCTGCGATGACCGAGATGACGGCCACCGCGCCGGGGACGGCCACGGCCTTCTGCATGATGCGCGGCGAGATGAAGTACGCCTCGAACTGCAGGTAGGCAAAGTAGCAGATGCCGTAGACGACGGCGGTCTGCCAGCCCACGGTGAGGGCGATGAGGACCACCACCACGCCGGCGATCATGGCCCCGACCAGGGGGATGAAGGCGAGCAGTGCCACCACAAAGGCAAGCAGCAGGGCGAAGGGAACCCCCACAATCGTCATCACGATAAAGGCGAACGTGGCATTCAGCAGTGCCACGCAGGCCTGGCCGATGACGTAGTTGCCCACCGACTTGGTGATCTCCTCGGACAAGGCCTCCACCCGGTGGCGGCGCGAACGTGGCGCAAGCCGGTAGCCCCACCTCTTCATGGCCGGCAGCGCCGCCAGGAAGTACAGGCTCAGCACCAGGACGATCAGGGCACCGAACAGTCCGTTGGCCACCGTGGAGCCGAATCCCACCACTCCGCCCGCGATGCCGCCCACGGCTTCGGGGTCGTTGACGAACTTGTTGACTTCCTCGGCGATCCGGTCCCGGACGCCGAACTGGTCATCGAGGGTACGGAACAGGTCCGAGTTCATAAAGTCCCTGACCCATACCGGTGCCTGCTCCACAATCTCGGTGACCTGGTCCACGATGGTGGGGATGAGGGTGGCGAAAAAGCCGACGACGGCCGCCACTAGCACGCTGACGGACACCAGGATGCCGGCCGGGCGGGGAATCCTGCGGCGTTCCAGCCACCCGACCACCGGTTCAAGGCCCAGGGCGATGAAGAGGGCGGCGACGATCCACAGCAGCAGCTGGGTGGTGTGGGACCCGATCCAGTAGACCAGCAGCGCCACCCCCACGCCCACGGTGCCCATAAAGCCCATATACAGCGGGTGCTGGGGGGACATGCGGGGCCCGGGGTCACCGAACTGCGGCCGGCTCACGCCGTCGGGATCCGCGCTGGGCTCCTCGTGCTGTGAATACTCCGGCGGCATCTCGAACCGGAGCCTCGGCTGGGCTCCTGGCAGCGGCTGGCGAAGGCGGCGGACCACCAGTCCGAGGGCTGCGGCCGCCCCCCTCCGGTGCGTCGGGGCAGGGTCCTGGGGCGCCTTCGCCGAAGGCTCTGCACCCTCCGGATTCTCGTATGCCGCGGAGGACTCGTCCGTCTTGTCAGTCACTGGGATGTGGGGCCTGTTCGGTGCGTGGCGCCGCTGCTGCGGGCCGGTGTGATGATCATCGCAAACACTATCAGCAGCCTTGTCAACACCCGCGGAAGGGCGTTCTCCGTGGGCCCCGCCGGACGCGGTTACCCCTGCCGGTCCGGGGCCGTGGTAACAAAACCGTTACTATTGAAGCTAAACCCCCGCTGATGATAGGTGTTCCCTTGCGTTTAAAGACTGCAGTCGCACTCGTGCTGCTCGGCCTCCTGACACTGCTGGCCGGCATCGGCCAGAGAACCATCTGGGCCCCTTCCGAAACGTTCACGGCCTCTGCGCCTGCAGACGGGCAGGCGGCGCCGCTGACCGTCATTGACCAGAAGCTGCGCACGCTGCACGGCGGCACCGTCAAGATCAACGTCGAGGGTGACGGCAACTTCCTGCTCACAGCCGGCCGCCCCGACGACGTTGACGCCTGGGTGGGTCAAGCCGCGCACAACACCATCACGGGGGTTTCGGAGGACGGAAAGTCCCTCCAGGTTGATCACGCCGACGGCGAAGCCACGGCTCCCAGCCCGGCCGGCTCCGATCTGTGGGTCTCCACCGAGAACGCAAGTGGTGAGCTGGAATACTCCTGGACACCGCCTGCCGACGGTGACTGGACGCTCCTGCTGGCCTCGGACGGAACCCGGCCCGCGCCGGCCTCCATCTCCATGACGTTCCCGAACGATACCTCCACCCCCTGGGCCATCCCGCTGATGGTCTTGGGCTCGCTCCTGATCCTGGCCGGCATCGTCCTGGCCCTGCTCTCGGCCCGCAAGCGCGACGGTGAAGGCAGCGGCAAGGGCAGCGGGTTTGCCCAGCGTGCCCGTGCCCGGTCCGAAGCCCGCACGTCCAGCCGACTGGGTATGGTGGCCGCCGGAGTGGTCTCGGTGGCTGTGGTTGCCGGAGCCGGCACCGCCGCGCAGGCGGCGTCGCCCGCACCCTCATCGGATCCGGCATCAACAGCACCGGCCGCCGGGCAGGAGCAGGCCGGCTCCCCGGTGCTGCTGGATGCGCAGTTCCGCCGCATCCTGGAGCAGGTCTCCAGTGCAGCGGACACCGGTGACGCAGCCAAGGACGCAGCGAAGCTGGCAGAGCGCGTCGGCGGAACCGAACTTGAGGTCCGGACGCAGAACTACAAGATCCGCTCCCAGGTGGGATCGTACGAGCCACGCATGCCCGTCCGCTCCACCAAGCTCCTCACCACGGTGGTCACCAAAGACCGCGAGTGGCCCCGGTCCGTGCTTGCCGTGACCCAGGGTGATGGAAACGTGGTGCCGCAGCTGCTGACCCTCGTCCAGGCGTCACCGCGCGAAAACTACAAGCTGGTGGAAACCAATCCGCTGCAGCCCGGCACTACCTTCCCCAGCATCAACCGCGGGACCGAAACCCTGGCCGCGGCGGACAAGACAGGGCTGCTCTACAGCGGTGAAGAAGCCATGTCCGGCCTGGCCGACCGTCTGACCAGCGCCGATTCCGCCTTCAAGGACAAACTGGTGGAAGGCGAGTCCTCGCCGTACATCGCCGACACCCTGTCCTACCAGTCCGAGGTGGTCAAGGCCGGCGAGAACGGAAACTTCTCGTTCACGCACAAGGTGGTTCCGGAAAGCACCGTTGTGTTCCGCACCGCAGACGGCGGCGCGCTGGTCCTGGGCCGGATCAACTTCGGCTTCGAGGGAACCCCCAAGGCTGCCGGCGACAAGCTGACCATCGGCGACGACGCCGCCGCCCTGGCCGGCGGCAAGGAAACCACCACCGGGATGGTCCTCAGCTTTGCCGAATCAATGGCCGTTTACGTTCCGCCCGCAGGCTCCAGCGACCCCATGAAGCTTGTGGCGGCAACCCGCGGGCTCGTAGGGGCCAGCTTCAAGTAGTCCCGATTGTGCTGTACCCCCGGCAGCGGCCGGAGTGGCTAGAGTGGAAAGCATGAGTTCGCCAGCTTCCCGCCCAGTCCCTCCTGCCGCTGCCAACCTGCTTAACCTGCGCGGCGCCGTCGATCTTTCCTCCCTGAAGCAGCGCCCGGCCCCGTCCGCCC
>NZ_VHIJ01000038.1:0-41063 GCF_006680095.1 Pseudarthrobacter sp. B4EP4b
GACATGACTTCAGCTGACATCCAGGACTACATCCCCGAAGATCAGTGGCCGCCCGTCTCGGCAATGCTGGAAGGCTTCGGCGACCAGACCCTGCCCGCCTCCCCCGCCCTGGCCGGCACCACATTGAGCCTCCTGAACGAGAACGGCGCCGAGGCCGGGTACGTTTTCGACGATGAATCCTCCCTGGCGTGGACACTGAGGCGCGGTGAGGTCTTGACCAGTGGAACGGCGGGCTACAAGGCCATTGAAGCCCGGCCCGGCATCTTCATCATCGACTTCATCCGAGGCGAAGGTCCGGCCGCAGAAAACGTCACCATCATTGCGGACCGCAACACGGGGGCCACAACAACCGGCGTTTCCCGGTTCGCCACTGGGGACGGCAGGACGCGGAGCACCACCGATTTCAGCCAGGCCAACACCGGGGGTTCCCCCATACGACACGAGCGCTCCACAGCACTGGTCGGTAAGCGGATCTACTACCGCTACAGCGACGTGGAAACCTACGAGCACATTTACCTCAACGCGGGCACCTTCACCTGGAACTGCGTCCGCGGCGGCGAGGCAGGGCTGGCCGACACTGACCGCTGCATGACCTGGGAAGTGGCAGATGACCTCTTCATCTTCTTCTGGACCGAAAAGGTGATGTGCGTCGAAGCCGTGCTGCTGGTGGACCTGCGCGAGCAGCGCTCCATCGGCCGGATGTTCGGCTGGGATGATCCCGCGGGAGAACCCGTCATCCTGCCCTTTAACTCCCGGCTCAGCGTCCTGAACACCACTGAATACCCGCAGGACTTTCAGAAGCATTAGTCCCGTTTGCTCGAAGAGGAGTAAAGAATGAAAACGTACGAATCATTGCTTGACGAGGTCACCGCTTTCTCGGGTAAGACCCGCATCATCCTTGACCCTGCTACCGGTGAGATGGTGGGTGAGGCGCCCGTTCATGACTTGGAGTACCTTGAGCAGGCAGTTGCCGGCGCGCAGGCTGCCCAGCCGGCGTGGGCTGCGTCGGGCCACGACGCCCGGTCCGCAGCGCTCCTCAAGGCGGCCGACGCCGTCGAACGCTCCGCCGAAGAGCTCGCCCGACTGCTCTCCCGCGAACAGGGCAAACCCCTCAACGGCCCGAATGCCCGGTTCGAGGTAGGTGCCTGCGCAGCATGGCTGCGCGCCGCGGCCACCATCCGGTTGGCGCCCGAAATGATTGTTGATGACGGAGAGACCCGGGCGGAGCTGCACTATAAGCCCATCGGCGTCGTGGGCGCGATCGGCCCTTGGAACTGGCCCATGATGATCACCATCTGGCAGATCGCCCCCGCCCTGCGGATGGGCAACGCCGTCGTCGTCAAGCCCTCCGGGAACACCCCGCTCTCCGTCCTGGCCCTGGTCAAGGTCCTGAACCAGGAACTCCCCGAAGGCATCCTGACGGTGGTCTCCTGCGGCCGGGAAGTGGGCGCCCGCCTCACCAATCACCCGGCCATCGGCAAAATCATGTTCACAGGATCCACCGCCGCCGGCCGCGCCATCATCAAATCCTCCGCCGACACGGTCAAGCGCCTCACCCTGGAATTGGGCGGGAACGACGCCGGCATCGTCCTGCCCGACGCCGACCCGAAGGCGATCGCCGAAGACCTCTTCTGGGGCGCCTTCATCAACACCGGCCAGACCTGCGCCGCCCTCAAGCGGCTCTACGTCCACGAGGACATCTACGATGCCGTCTGCGAAGAACTCACCAAGGTCGCCGCTGCCATGCCGATGGGCAACGGTCTGAACGAGAGCAACGTGCTGGGACCGCTGCAGAACAAGGCCCAGTACGACGTCGTTGCGAACCTCGTGGAGGCGGCCAGGGCTTCCGGGGCCCGGATCCTGCTCGGCGGCAACCCTGACACCAGCCAGCCGGGCTACTTCTACCCCACTACCCTGGTGGGGGATATTGACAACGACAATCCCCTGGTGACTGAAGAACAGTTCGGCCCCGCCCTGCCCATCATCCGCTACAGCACCATCGACGAAGCGGTGGAAAAAGCCAACGGACTCGACGTCGGACTGGGCGCCTCGGTCTGGTCCTGCGACCGTGACGCCGCCCGCGAAGTCGCAGCACGCCTCCAGGCCGGCACCGTCTGGATCAACAAGCACGGGGCCGTGGACCCGCGAATCCCCTTCGGCGGCGCCAAGCAGTCCGGCTACGGCCTTGAATTCGGCGTCGAAGGCCTCAAGGCACTCGGCGTACCGCAGGTCATCAACGGCTGAGGACTTCCACCGTCCCTAACAACGAGGCCGCTGCTGCTGTTCCTTGCCCGGACGGCAGCGGCGGCCCCTGGCCCTCCGAGTGCCCCGCAGCGAACGCCCATCCCTCGGGCTCATCTCGGAGCGAACATTTCGCAAGCCCTGGGCGTCCAGCGCTAACGAGCGGCGACCTACAGTGGCTGCTCATGCGGAAGTCCGGATCCCGGGCAGAATTTGTGGTATCGGAAAACGTTCCCTAGGGTGCAGAACAATGCTAAGTACGCTTAGTATTTCGGTCATCGGCCGAGGACTGCCAGTTTTGCCCATCCTGAGGAGAAATATTCGTGCCAGAAAAGAGCAGCATCAACATCCCCGGCGTCCCGGCAAGCGAACCTGCCAGCCTGGACGAACCCACAACCCCGCGGGAGCCTCTGCCGCCCAAGCCGGACCAGCGGGGACCTGAGGCGGTCTCCCCCACCGGAAGCCCAACAGGGGCACCGGCCACATCACGCGCACAGTCCGGCCAGTACCTGACCACCGCCCAAGGGCTTCGCCTTCGCGATACCGACCACTCCCTGAAGGCCGGTTCGCGCGGGCCCATCCTGCTGCAGGACCACCACCTGCGGGAAAAGATCACGCACTTTGACCACGAGCGCATTCCGGAGCGCGTAGTCCACGCCCGCGGCGCCGGAGCCCACGGCGTGTTCCGCTCCTACGGCACTGCGGCCAACATCACCCGCGCGGGTTTCCTGGCCAAAGATGTTGAGACTCCGGTCTTCGTCCGCTTTTCCACCGTACTGGGCTCCCGCGGCTCTGCCGATACTGTCCGTGATACCCGCGGGTTCTCGACGAAGTTCTATACCGACGAAGGCACCTACGACCTGGTGGGCAACAACATCCCGGTCTTCTTCGTACAGGATGGCATCAAGTTCCCGGACATCGTGCACGCCGCGAAACCGCATCCGGACCGGGAAATTCCCCAGGCACAGAGCGCCCATGACACATTCTGGGACTTCGTCTCCCTCCACACCGAGGCCCAGGCGCACACGATGTGGAACATGTCCGACCGGGGAATCCCGCGTTCCTACCGGACCATGGAAGGCTTCGGGGTCCATACCTTCCGGTTCGTCAACGCGGAAGGCCGCACCACCCTGGTGAAGTTCCACTGGAAGCCAAAGCAGGGCGTCCACTCGCTGGTATGGGAAGAAGCGCAGATCATCAACGGCATGGATCCGGACTTCCACCGCCGGGACCTGGCCGACGCCATCGAAGCCGGCGCCTACCCGGAGTGGGAGCTCGGGGTCCAGACGTTCCCGGACACCGAAGACCAGATGTTTGAAGGTATCGACCTGCTCGATCCCACCAAGTTCGTACCGGAGGAACTGGCTCCGGTCCAGCCCATTGGCCTCATGACCCTCAACGCCAATCCCACCAACTTCTTCGCCGAAACAGAACAGGTGGCGTTCCACCCCGGCCACCTGGTTCCCGGGATCGACGTCACCAACGATCCACTGCTGCAGGTACGCCTCTTTTCGTACCTGGACACCCAGATCTCCCGCCTGGGCGGCCCCAACTTCGGTCAGATCCCCATCAACCGTCCGCAGGCTCCGGTGAACGACATGCTGCGGGACGGGATGCACCAGCAGGCAGTCCACGGCGGAGTCGCTCCCTACCGGCCCAACTCGCTCGACGGCGGCTGCCCGTTCCTCGCCGGACAGGACATGGGGTCATTTATTGATGTGCCGGAGGAGCTGGCTGCCTCCATCAAGGAGCGCAGGAACCCGGCGTCCTTTGACGACCATTACAGCCAGGTGGGCCTCTTCTTCCGCAGCTTGAGCCCTGTGGAACAGGACCATGTGATCCAGGCTTACACATTCGAGCTGGGCAAATGCTACGAAAAGTCCATCCGGGAACGGCAGCTCGCAGCTCTGGCCAACGTGGACGCCGGACTGTGCGCCGCAGTAGCCAAGGGCCTTGGCCTGCCCGCCCCCGCAGCAACAGAACAGGTTCCGGAGTCCGAGCCCAGCCCTGCCCTGTCACAGGTGGGCAAGACCTGGCCTGTTGCCGGCCGGATCGTAGGGATCCTGGCCGATGAGGGCAGCGACCTTGCTGCCGTGAACGCGGCACGAAAGGCTTTGGACGCGGAGGGCATCGTCCCGCTGGTCATCGCTCCGGCGGCGGGCTTCCTGGGATCAGAGAACGACGGCGGGGTCCCCGTGCAGCGTACCTATCTCACCGCGCGCTCAACAGAGTTTGACGCGGTCATCGTTGCCGCGGCTGCCGCTCCGGCTCCCGACGCCGCACCTGGGCTTGACGCCAAGGCTGGCGCCCCCGGGGGTGCTTTGGATCCGCGGGCAGTGCTGCTGTTGACAGAGGCGTTCAGGCACGCAAAGGCTATAGCCTCGCTGGACAGCAGCGCGGCGGCTTTGAAAGCGGCAGGCATACCGCAGGATGCTCCCGGCATTGTGTCCGGCAAGGAGGTGGAAGCCTTGATAACGGAATTGACGGGCCTGCTGGAAGCCCACCGGGTGTGGGAACGGTTCCCGGCAGCGTCGGCCTAGGAATCTTCCGGCCCATGTGCTTGGGCAGCCGGAGTGACGCCCTCCCCATCGGCTCAGCCGACGGGGAGGGCTTCACCAGCCGAAAGAGTTTGGTGAAAGGTTGGTGACCGGCGGCCGGTGGGGGTCGGCACTCCTGCTGTTTTGTGGTCCTTTGCCGGGATGAAGCCGATTCAGGTCGGCCTGATGGCCGACCCCGCTGCGCCCACGGAGATCGCGCAACAGCTCAGCGACCTCGGGCCGCCGGGCGGCGGGGACCGCGAAGCGTGGGACATCGAGATCGTGAGCGAGCCATTCAGCATGGATTGCGAGGACGTCGACACTGCACTGGCACGGCTTCGGGATCACGCCCGTCAGCATGAATGGGACGTGGTTATCGGGCTGACCGAGCTTCCGTTTCGTGACGAGGATGAGGGCCGCTACCTGCTGGCCGAGACCGACCCGCAGCGACGCGCGGCCGTGCTGTCGCTACCGGCGCTCGGGGGGATCGGCATGCAGCCGCGGGCCCGGCATGCGGTGCGTGCGCTCGTGAGCGGCATGGCCGCGACTGCGCGTGACGCGGACAGCGAGCCGCTCCCCCGTTTCACCAGCCGCTGGCGGCTGCTGGTGGGCATGGTACTTGCGAACCGGCCCTGGCTCCTCGTGCCCGGGCTCAAGTCCGCGCTCGTGGCAGCGCTGACAACGGGCGCGGTCGCCACGATCAACTCCACCGTTTGGCTGCTGGCTGGCTCCCTGTCGTCGTGGCGCCTCATAGTCGCAACCATCGCCTCCATTGCCCTGATTGTTGCCTGGCTCATCATCGATGGCGGACTTGGGACCGCCCCGACGACAATTCCGCCGATGCCAAGGAAAGATCCCGTCTCTACAACACCTCCACGCTGGTGACCCTGACCATCGGAGTGATCCTCTGCTATCTGGCGCTTTATGTTGTGAACCTGGCCTGGGCACTGTTTGTCCTCGATCCCGCCGTGATGGGCGGCTACCTCAACAAACCACTTGGGTATGGCGACCTGTTCACACTGACCTGGTTTGTGGCCTCGGCTGCGACCGTCGGCGGCGCCCTTGGCAGCGGGCTGGAGTCGGAGGAAGCAATCCGCGCGGCCGCGTACTCCAAGCGCGAGGAGGAGCGCCGCAACCGCCTCGCAGCCGGGCGGACCTAGACCCCGTCCGGCGGCAAAACCCCCAACGCTGTACCGCCTCAACATTTTTCAGATGACCCCTCGACACACTTACTAAGGTTGCTTAGCATTAAGGCTCGACAGTTTCTCTTTTGCGTACAGACCGGCCAGGCGGGACCTCCCAGGGCCGCCGGCCGGCCTGAAAACCCTTGGCCTCCCGAGCCCCGAGGTGGACTCAGAGGCCACGATCCTTGTCTCCCCCCTTCCCATGCCAGCTCCAATACGGTAACGGGTGAACTCCGCCCTTTTTCCGCTCCGCCGTCCTGCTGACCGCAGCTTTACAGCGCGCCCGGAAGCTACCACTACTGGGCCCGCTCGGGATGGGATATAAGAAAAGAGCGGAAAAGTGAAGGCAGTAGTTTACAAAGGACCGAACGACGTCAGCGTTGAGGACGTGCCTGACGCCAAAATCGAGCACCCGACGGACGTGCTGGTGCGGATCACGGCTGCGAACATCTGTGGGTCGGACCTGCACATGTATGAGGGCCGCACCAGCTTCGAACCCGGACGCACCTTTGGGCACGAGAACCTGGGCGAGGTGGTTGAGACGGGTCCGGCAGTCAGCAAAGTAAAAGTGGGCGAGCGGGTGGTGCTGCCATTCAACATCGCCTGCGGATTCTGTAAGAACTGTGACCGGGGTTTCACCAATTACTGCCTGACCATGCAACCGGATCCCAAGCTCGCGGGCGCGGCGTACGGGTTCGCGGACATGGGCCCGTACCAGGGCGGACAGGCCGAGTACTTGCGCGTGCCGTATGGGGACTTCAACTGCCTGCGCCTGGGCGAGGACTCCGTGGAGAAAGAGCTCGATTACGTCATGCTCGCGGACATTTTCCCCACCGGCTGGCACGCCACCGAACTGGCCGGGGTGTATCCGGGAGACTCCGTGGTCATTTATGGTGCCGGGCCTGTCGGCCTGATGGCAGCTTACTCGGCCATTATCAAAGGCGCTGGCAAAGTCATGGTGGTGGACCGCCAAAAGGACCGCCTGAAGCTGGCTGAACAGATCGGTGCCATCCCAGTGGATGATTCGGCAGTGGACCCCGTCGAGTTCGTCAAGGACCAGACCATGGGATTCGGGGCCGACCGGGGTTGCGAATGCGTCGGCTACCAGGCACACGACCCGGCCGGAAACGAACATCCCAACCAGACCCTGAACCGGCTCGTAGACTCCGTCCGGTTCGTCGGCGGCCTGGGCGTTGTGGGCGTGTTCCTGCCCCAGGATCCTGGCGCCCCCGACAAACTCGCCAAGCAGGGGCAGGTGGCTTTCGACTACGGAAACTACTGGTTCAAGGGACAGACGATGGGATCGGGCCAGTGCCCGGTCAAGAAATACAACCGGGCCCTGCGCGACCTCATCGCCGGCGGAAAGGCCAGCCCGTCCTTCATCGTCAGCCACGAACTGCCGCTGGATCAGGCCCCCCAGGGCTACAAAAATTTTGACAGCCGCGAAGACGGCTGGACCAAAGTTGTCCTCCACCCGGCCCACGCCTGAGAAAGCCCAGACAGGAGATTTGAGATGTCAGAACAAACTACCTTCCGGAGGCGGTACTGATGAAGTCAATGGTTTATCGAGGCCCGTACAAAGTCCGGGTCGAAGAAAAGGACATTCCCAAGATTGAGCATCCTAATGATGCGATCGTGCGGGTGACGAGGGCTGCTATTTGCGGTTCCGACCTGCACCTTTACCACGGCATGATGCCCGATACCCGGGTGGGAATGACGTTCGGGCACGAGTTCATCGGCGTGGTGCACGAGGTGGGCTCCTCGGTGCAGAACCTGGCCGCCGGGGACCGGGTGATGGTGCCGTTTAACATCTACTGCGGGTCCTGTTACTTCTGTGCCCGCGGGCTGTATTCGAACTGCCACAACGTGAACCCGAACGCGACCGCGGTAGGCGGCATCTACGGCTACTCCCACACCTGCGGAGGTTACGACGGCGGCCAGTCCGAGTTTGTGCGCGTGCCGTTCGCCGACGTGGGTCCCGGCAAGATTCCCGACTGGATGGACGAAGAGGACGCAGTCCTGCTCACCGACGCCCTTCCCACCGGCTACTTCGGCGCCCAACTGGGCGACATCGTTGAAGGTGACACGGTGGTGGTGTTCGGCGCCGGGCCGGTAGGCCTGTTCGCGGCAAAGTCCGCGTGGCTGATGGGCGCCGGCCGGGTGATCGTCATCGACCACCTGGAGTACCGGCTCGAGAAGGCCCGCACCTTCGCGCACGCCGAAACGTACAACTTCGCCGAGTACGACGACATCGTGGTGCACCTGAAGAAAGAAACCGACTACCTGGGCGCCGACGTCGTCATTGACGCGGTGGGCGCCGAGGCGGACGGCAACTTCCTCCAACACGTGACGGCGTCGAAGCTGAAGCTGCAGGGCGGCTCCCCCATCGCCCTGAACTGGGCCATCGACTCGGTCCGCAAGGGCGGCACCGTGTCCGTGGTGGGCGCCTACGGCCCGATCTTCAGCGCCGTGAAGTTCGGCGACGCCATGAACAAGGGCCTGACGCTGCGAATGAACCAGTGCCCGGTGAAACGGCAATGGCCAAGGTTGTTCGAACACATCCGGAACGGATACCTCAAGCCCAGCGACATCGTCACCCACCGCATCCCGCTGGAACACATCGCCGAGGGATACCACATCTTCTCCGCGAAACTTGATAACTGCATCAAGCCCCTCGTCGTTCCCACGGCCGCCTAACCCGGCCTGAAAGGAAACAGCATCATGGCTCAGATACCTGCCGCGTACATCGCCGACAAGCCGGTCCTGAAGGAGTCCGTGGAAGAGCTGCGGGCCCGCATCCCGGGATGGGGTGCGGATCTCGACCCGGCCGACAGGCCCTCCTACCCCCGCGAACAACCCGGGATTGAAACCGGCGCGCACTGGGACTTCCCCCAACGGCAACCCGAGAAATGGCCCCGGGAACGGTCCGTCGAACACGCATTCCTTCCCCCCGTTTTCGGCACCTCGACCCCACCCAAGGGCGTCTCCGGCGCCATCCGAAAATACGCCTACAAATACAGCGAAGGCCGGGCAGCGCACTGGCTCCTGCTTATCGCCGCAGACCGCGTGGACGCCACGGAACATCACGTGAAGTCCCTGGCGACCCTGCGCCCGGACAACCCCGTCACCGAAACCGGCGTGCTCAGCGAGTTCCGCCGGGGCGGTCTAAGCTCACGCTTCGGACAAAAGCGGGCCGACACCAACCACCAGTGGATCGACCCGATCATCGTGGCCGGCCCTTGGGTGCTGGCGGCTGTAGGGCTCGCGGCGGCCTATAAGAGCTTGCGAACGGAGCGCACAGAGCCTGACACTCGTTCCGCCACGCAGACGGAAAGCCGGCTTTAACAGCACCAACGTGCGCCGCAACTCCTGCCGCGGTGCCCCATCCAAAGTGGGCACCGCGGCTGGAGTCCCTTTGGCCGGGCATAGCCCTGCAGACCTGCACGGATCAAGGGCGCCGACTCGGGTCAAGGGCACAGAGATTCAGGAGCAGCCCGAACACGTCGCCAACGGCACCATCGCTACGAAACGCAGGCCCGGACCCACGCAATGGCAAGTAGTAGTCAGCGCATACGACAAACAATCAGATCTCCCGGTTCTCCGTGGATACAACGCAATCCGTAGGTCCTGTGATATCTCGTGATCTTGAAATCCGCTCCGACCGAAACAGCGGACCCTCCGCCAGTCACGGTCAATCTAATCTGGAGGGCAGCTTCTGCAATGTCACACATTGACCGCAAGGCTCTGGTTTCGGCCATCATCGGTCTCGTAATCGCACTCGTTCCGGCGCTGCTCGGTGCTCCCGAACTCGCGCCCTTGATCGGATGGGCTGTCGCCGGCTGCGTCTTCCTGACCTGGGCGTGGACCAAGGCGTGGCCCGCTGGTCCGGAGGCAACGGGCGAACTCGCCCGCCATGAAGGCCGATCTCGAAGACTCGTCGACACCCTCATCATCAGCGCGACGTTCGTCAGTCTCGTCGCGGTCGTCTTTGCATTGATCCGCAGCCAGCAGAAGGACCCCATCGGCGTGGCCGCGGCGCTCCTGGCAGCTCTCGGCGTGGTGCTCGCATGGGCTCTCGTCAACACTGTCTTCGCGTTCAAGTACGCCCGGATGTACTACCACGACGACAACCACCGCTTCCGCTTCAACCAAGACGAGGACCCCTCCTACAGCGACTTCGCCTACGCAGCATTCTCAATCGGCATGTCCTACAACGCGAGCAATGTGAACGAGTCATCCACTCCCTCCCGCAGGATCGCCCTGGGGCACGCCCTGCTCTCCTACTTCTACGCAACCTTCGTCGTCGCAGTGGCGATCAACCTCGTCGTCAGCCTCGGCCAGTCCAGTTGAACTACACTCAAACCTGACGTCGGGCCGTCTGGCCAGGGAGGATTCGCCTGTCGGCGACTTTGGTCTTTTTCTCAGACACTTGCCGCTCTGCAATCGGTGGCATCGCCAGCTTCTGCCCCAAGCGATTTCCATCGAGTCCCGATTCTTCTGTCAGGGTGGCATCTAAGAGCATCATGATCCACTGTCAACAAGACGGAATTTCGGCGCTATTCTGCCACCAACCAAGAGACCGTCGTGTCGAATTTGACGTGTTCGATGAGGGCAGCTACGGCGGGACCACCTCCAGGAAAACTTGACTGGTGCGGCACGTAGCGGATCGTCCCGCGGTTTCTGCTACTTGACCAAATATCCGTCATCGGCATTCCAAGTAGGCGGCAACGAAGCGGCATCATTGGGGCCGCCGGCGTAGCCCGCAGCCTCGATGATCAGCGGGTAGGGCTTACTTTTCCGCTCCCGCTCCGCCCGTTCGGTCAAGCGCCAGGGTTCAGCGACTCCCGCAGTTGTTGCAGCGCGACACCCACGACGGTCTCGGATCGGTGAATCTCCCTTACATTCATTCCGGTAAATTCTTTGACTGCACGGCGCATGCTTTGCACATTGGTGAATCCGCACGACGCCGCAATTTCTGAGTAGGAGATCCTTTTGATATCGGCCGCAAGGAGGAGCTCGAGCGCTTTCCGCGTTCTCAAGGCACGTATGCGCTCCCCCAAACGGAGTTCTTCATTCTCGAAAAAGTAGAACAAAGAGCGACGGGAGAGGCTGAACCTTTCGGCGACCATGGCCACGTCCAGATCCGGGTTGTCATAGCTGGCATCAAGGTATTTTTTTATAGCCCGGCTTAGTGCGGGTCTCTGCGCCTCATCGTCGACTGCCGTTTCGAGCAGGGAAGCCACAAGGGTTGCCATCACGGATTGAAGGATTTCTGCGGTTCCCGGTGCTTCGCGGTCGATGCCCGGCCGCTTCCAGCTCATCAAAGTGGGGATGACGAAAGTGCCCACAATTGGATGTTTTGCGAGGTCAGGCAGACTAAGCAGGGAGTGCAGCGCGGCCTCACTCACATTCAGGCTGCTGCGGTCAATGTTGAGCTGCAAAGCGTGAAATCCTTCGGGGGCATCGAAACTTCCACCACGCGAGGCATCGATGAATCTAACGGAACCTGCTGGTACTGGCTCAGGCGCGCCGTTGTGAGCGAGGGTTAGGCCGGGCGCTTTGCGGAAGTAGGCCAAGCGGAGATCCCTGTTGTCGGGATTAGGCGCCCATAAGCCGCGTGCAGGGGCGTTGTGTATTTCTATAAGGCTGAAGCCCGGCCCGGCAAGATTAATGGCTGTGGGATTGAAGGACACCGGAGTCTTAGGTGTCGACTTCTCCAACCGCATTGGGGTTTCGACGGCACTGCCGTACCACACGCGCCAATGCTCGAATCTTTGTTCAGGATTGAGCCCCTCCGGCACTTTATAGAGTCGCAGGCGGCCGCTGTTCTCGTTATCAGACTGAGGCATGCCATCCTCCTGGACCACCTGATCTCTACGGCGGCCTTGAGAGTCGCCAGGAGATTGCGGTGGCTCATAAGACCGGCCGGAAAAGAGTTCAGCTGTCAGAACCATTTTACCCGCGTCCAGCTCTGGTGTGGCGGTGCTCACAGAAAGACCCAGTCCGCCGTTTTACACCACTTTCTGCAGATCATGGGTATTTTCATGTCCGGCGGAATGCAGCGTGCGCGAGGTCATTGACCCGGTGAGGGGCGAGGGCATATTCGACGGCCAAGATGCTTGCACCAATCACTCCAGCTTCAGGCCCGGTTTCGGACTGGGTGATATTCAGGTGCTGGGTCGCCAATGGTGTTGAGCGTGCATAGACCGTTTCACGTATTCCAGCGATCAGATGTTCTCCGGAATGTGACAGCGATCCGCCCACCACAATGAGCGCCGGGTTGATGAAGCTCACGCACATGTTGAGCATTTCCCCGATGTCGCGTCCGGCCTGTCTGACCGCTTGAATAGCAGCCATATCGCCGGAACGAACGAGCGAGACCACGTCATTTCCGGTGATTGCCTCGAGCCCGTTCCCGCGGAGCTGCGCGGCGATGGCGGGGGTGCCTGCGATGGCCTCCAGGCAGCCACTCTTGCCGCAGCGGCAGAGAATTCCTGCTCCCCTGGAAACGGCGATATGACCGACGTCTCCAGCCACCCCTGCCGCACCCCGCTGCAACATTCCCCCACTTACTACCCCGGAGCCGATACCGGTGGCGACCTTAAGGAAGATCATGTTGTCCTCATCAGGCCAGCGCGCGGCCCGTTCTCCGAGGGCCATGAGGTTGACATCGTTATCGACCAGGACGGGAACGTCAAAGGTCTGCCGCACGTAGGCGGGGACATCGAATCCATCCCAGCCCGGCATTATCGGCGGGCTGGTCGGCTTTCCGGTGGAGTGTTCAACGGGACCGGGCAGCCCGATACCGACAGCGATGATATCCGCTGTTGAACACTCCATCACGTGCAAATGACCCTTCAGCGTCATCAGCAGCCAGTCCAGAACAGCTTCCGGCCCGCACGAAATTTCAAGTTGTTCGGTGGCTTCCACCAAAACCCTTCCCGACAAGTCGGTGAGTGCAACAGTGGCGTGTGTGGCGCCGACATCAGCGGCAGCGGCATACTTTGCCGCCGGGTTGAAGGCTAGCCGCGCCGAAGGACGGCCTCCGGTGGAAGGGGCATCGGATACGGGAACAACCAGTCCGAGTTTTAGGAGCGGCTCCAGGCGGGAATTGATGGCAGCCCGACCCAAGCCGGTTATCCCGGCCAGCTCTGCCCTGGTTCGTGGACGTCCGTCCCGAAGGATATGTAAAAGTTCGCCGGGACCGCCGTTGTCCATGTTTCTCCGTTTCGGGGCTCAATGATGATGTGGACGGTGAGGCTGAGGCCGTGACAACAGGCTCACAGGACCCCGAGAGGGGCCGCATCCCACCCAGTGTCAAGCGGTCCGCTTGTGTCCGTCCACTCATCGACACGCGCAGCATCAAAAAGTGCAACTTTGCCGCGCATTCCAACTCCCTAAGCGTCAAAAGGTGCAGACTTTTGCTGATGCCCTGACTAAAGACAAGTGCTGCATGTCACTGTTTTGGCCATGGAAAACAACCGAACCACGACAACCACCTCCCCATTGCGGGCCGGGTTCGTCGGCGCCGGGTTCATGGCTGAGGTGCACAGCAGGGCCGCTCGTGCTTCAGGGGCGGAGATCGCCGCCGTCGCATCCTCGAGTCCTGCCAGTGCCGCCCGCGCCAAAGACCGCTTGGGGGTCGAACAGGCATACGCATCCGTCCAGGACCTCCTCCGGGACGACACGATCGACGTCATCCACGTCTGCACCCCGAACTCAACGCATCATGCGCTGGCCGAGGCCGCGCTCAAAGCAGGCAAGCACGTTGTCTGTGAGAAGCCCCTGGCGACCAACGTGCAGGATGCCGCCGAACTCGTGGAGCTGGCTGATACGGCCGGAATGGTTGCAACCGTTCCCTTCATCTACCGGTTTCACCCGATGGTCCGGGAAGCCCGGGAACGCATTGCATCCGGCCAAACGGGGCAAATCTTCACCATTCAGGGTTCCTATCTTCAGGATTGGCTTCTGAGCCGGGAGGACGATAACTGGCGGGTGGACGCCGGTCTTGGCGGCCCTTCACGGGCCTTCGCCGACATCGGGTCCCACTTGTGCGACCTCCTCGAATTCGTGAGCGGTGAACGGATATCACGGGTCGGGGCCTTGAGCCGCACAGTTTTCTCCGGCCGGGCAAACAATAGGGACGTCCAGACCGAGGACTTGGTTGCGGCCGTCTTCACCACTGAGGGCGGCACGGTGGGAAACCTCCTGGTCAGCCAGGTTGCGCCTGGACGGAAGAACCGCCTGATGTTCGAGATTTCGGGTGCGGAGAGCACCGTTCAGTTCGACCAGGAAGCCCCGGAGACGTTGTGGCTTGGCAAACGGGCCGGTTCCCAGTTGCTTGTCCGCGACCCGGACGCCCTCAGCCCCGAAGCGGCACGGCTCAGTGTCCTGCCGGCAGGGCATCCGCAGGGTTATCAGGATGCTTTCAATGCATTTGTTGCCGACACCTACGCCACCATCCATGGGGACATCCGCGACGGCTTGCCCACCTTCCGGGACGGCCTCAGGTCAGCCGTCCTCACCGAAAGCATCATCGAATCCAGCAAGGGCGGCGAATGGGTCGACGTCCCATACGTGAAAGAACTAGAAGGAGTGCAGTAATGAAAATCATCCAGGTAGGCCTCGGCGCGTGGGGCGCTTCATGGCTGAACGTTATTCACCAAAGCAAAACCTGGGAGCTGGCCGGCGTTGTCGACGTCAACCCCGAGGCTGTACGGGCCGCAGGTGAACAGTACGGAATCCCCGCTTACGGCACTATCCAGGAAGCGCTGAAGCACAAGGAAACGTTCGACGCTGTCCTGGTCATCGTTCCGCCCGAGTACCATGCAGCCGTGGCCATCCCGGCCCTTGAGGCCGGCGTGCACACACTGATAGAGAAGCCCCTCGCCCACAACCTTGAAGACGGCATCCGCATCATCGAAGCGGCAGAAAAATCCGGCAAACAGGCTATGGTGTCGCAGAACTACCGTTTCAAGCGCGCCGCGCGCACTGTTCAGCGCCTCATCCGCGAAGGGGTCATTGGAGACCTCGAGCACGTCTTCGTCGACTACAAGAAGAACCCGCCGTTCGAAGGGTTCCGGCTCGAAATGGACGAACCCCTCATCGTGGACGCCATGATCCACCACCTTGACCAGCTCCGTGGCATCGTCGGTATTGAACCCACCACTGTCCGGGCGCGCTCCTGGAACACTGGCACTTCCAGGTTCAAGGGCAACGCCTCCGCGGTGGTGCAATTCGACTGCCGCAACGGTGCCCGCGTCGTATACACCGGTTCATGGAGCTCCTACGGCCCGCAAACCAGCTGGGACGGCGACTGGGAAATCCAAGGCAGCAAGGGCGCCATCACCTGGAAGAACAACGAAGTCACCATCAACTTCGCCTCACTGTTCGACACCGTTTTCCTCGCCGGGGCGGTGGAACGCTCCGGCGTCATGCACGTCGACCTGGACCCGTTGCCGGTCGAGGAACGCCTGGGGACCCTCGCCGCGTTCCGCGACGCCATCGAAACGGGGCAAAAGGCTGAGACGGACGTCACCGACAACATCCAGAGCCTGCAGCTCGTCATGGCCACGGCCGACTCCGCCCGCCAGGATGGTGCGGCCATTTCCTTGAAGACCAACGCCGAACTCTTCGGCAACCACTAGCACTTTCCGACCCGAGGAAGTGTCGAATTGACTGGAGATACAACCATGCAGCCACAAACAGCCACCGGCCCCGCCGGTCCGGTTTCCGGGAAGGCTGGCCCCGGAAAATCCCAAGACAACCCGCGTTCACGGCTATCCGTTGTTGGTGACTTCATCGGTGCGCAGGGCCTGCTCGTCGTCGTCGTGCTCTTCGGTGTACTGCTGACGTTCCTCAGCCCGGTATTCCTGACCACTGTTAACCTGGTAAACCTGCTCTACCAGTGCACGATCCTCGGTGTGTTCGCCATCGGCATGACCTTCGTGATCCTTACCGGCGGCATCGACGTCTCGGTGGGCTCAACCGCTGCCCTGTCGTCCGTGCTGTCCATGGGCGTGATCGTGAACATGAACATGCCACCGGCAATCGGACTACTGACCGGCCTCGTGGTTGGCGCCGGAGTCGGATGCCTCAACGGGCTGATGGTCACCAAGCTGGGCATATCCCCGCTCATCGCGACGCTGGCAACACTTTCCGCCGGGTCGGGCATCGCCTTCGCCTACTCCGATGGCGGCAACATCACTCCCGTACCGAAGATGCTCACCGGCCTCGTCAGCGCGAAAATCGCAGGGATCCCCCTGCTCATCCCGGCCGTTCTGGTACTGGCTTTGCTGGCCCACCTGGCCCTGACCCGCACCACCTACGGACGGTCGATCTACGCCGTCGGCGGCAACAAGGAAGCAGCCCTGCTTGCAGGGATCCGCGTCGACCGCGTGACGATGAATGCCTACATCATCGCCGGTCTCTCCGCGGGGATGGCCGGGCTCCTGCTAACCGGCCGGCTGGCCTCCGGAAGCCCCCGCGCCGGCGACGGTATTGAACTAACCGTGATCGCCGCCGTGGTCATCGGCGGAACCAGCCTCTTCGGCGGCCAGGGAAACATCAAGGGCACCTTGCTCGGTGTGCTGTTGATCGCCATGGTCTCCAACGCCGTGAACCTGCTCGGCATCCCCTCGTCCTACGACCGGATTGTCCAAGGCGTCGTCATCTTCGCGGCCGCTGCCCTGGACGTGTACCGCTACAAGTACGTCCAAAAGAACCTGTCACGGAAACGCAAGATCGGGCCGCCGCCGGCGACAGACCCCAAGACGACCGGCACCACAGCCGGCGGCCCCGTCGCAGCTCGCACCGGTACACCGGCCTGACACGTCACCTCACACCCCGGCTCAGCCTGCACAGCTAAGCATCCAACAGAAAGAGTAAGTCAATGAAGACCTCACCCAAACTTGCGGTCCTTGCGGCAATCTCCGCCGCTGCCATCGCCCTCACCGGCTGCGGCGCACCGAGTGCCGCCCAGGGAGGAGATGACGGAAACAAGACAAAGAAAATTGCCGTCCTGCTCTACAGCCAGAGTTTTGAATTCATGGTTGCCCTCGGGCAGGGCGTCAAGGATAAAGCGGAGGAACTCGGAGTGGAGGTCACCGTCCTCGACGCCAAGGGTGACTCCAACACCCAGATCAGCCAGATCCAGGACCAGCTCGCCCAAGGCGTAGACGGCATCGTCCTCAGCCCGAACAACTCTGCAGAACTGGTTCCCGGAGTCCAGATGATCCACGACGCCGGAAAGACCGTCACAACGGTCGACTCAGTGATCCCGGGCGACATCGCCGACGCCGCCGTCGCATTCGACAACGAAAAGGCCGGCAAACTCGGCGCTGAAGCATTGGCCAAACTGATGGGCAACAAGGGAACCGTCCTTGAATACCAAGGAGCCAAGGGCGCCTACCACGCCATTTTGCGCGGCAAGGGCTTCAGCGAGGGCATCAAGCAGTCCCCAGATATCAAGGTCATCGGCCGTGACGCCCAGTGGACCGCAGATAACGCCCTGTCCCTCACCGTCGACAACTTCACCGCCGACTCAAGCATCAACGGCCTGTTCAGCCACAACGATGAAATGGTGCGTGGCATCGTCTCCGGCCTCTCGCAAATCAACAAAGACGCTCCGGTCGGAGCCGCAAACCACATCCCGCTCGTCGGAGTCGACGGCACACCACTGGCCCTGGACCGCATCCGCAAGGGCGTCCAGGACGCCACGATGGACCAGAACCCGTTCGAAATGGGAGCACTGGCCCTTCAGGCCGAGGTTGATCTGCTGGACGGCAAGCAGGTGCCCAGGATGCAGCTGACCGACACCAAGCTCATCACCAAAGAGAACGTCGATGATCCAAAGCTCTGGGGCAACATCTTCAAGGACTAGCGCCCCAGAGCAGTGACGGCCGGGCCGAGGTTAGTCCCTTGGCCCGGCAGCAACAAACCAATTCCAACTCAAGGAGAAACATGTCCCGCTTCAAGTATTCCTACAACGCCATCGTCTACTACCAGGAAGACATCGCCAAAGGCATCGACCGCGTCGCCCGCTACGGCTACGACGCCATCGAACTCGTAGGAGAACCGGCAACGCACAACGTCGAAGAAATCAACCGGCTCACCAAGGACGCAGGCATTGACGTCAGCTCCATCTGCAGCATTTGGTTCGGCGAGGAACGCGACCTGATCAACCCCAGCGCCGCCAACCGGCAGAAGGCCCTGGACTATGGCAAGTCGGTAGCCGACTTCGCCGCCGCCGTCGGAGCTCCGACCATCATCGTCGGCCCGTCCCCGGTGGGTAAGACCGAGGCCCTGGCCAGCGACGAACAGGAATGGGAATGGGCTGTGGAGAACGTCCGCACCCTCGGCGAATATGCAGCCAATGTTGGCGTCAACATCACTCTCGAAGCGTGGAACCGCTACGAGACGCATTTCCTGAACCGGCTCGACCGCGCCGTTGAACTTCTGGACGCTACCGGCCTGAAGAACGGGGGCGTGCATGGTGACCTCTTCCACATGAACATCGAAGAAGACAGCATTCATGGCGCCTTCGCCCGTGCCGGCAGCAAGGTCAACCACGTCCACCTGGCCGATTCAACCCGTGCAGCCCCTGGCGTAGGACACACCGACTTCCGTCCCACCCTGCAGACGTTGAAGGACATCAACTTCGACGGCTACCTGACCTTCGAGCTCCTGCCCGCCGCGTCGAACCCCTTCGCCATGATGGCACGCAACGGCCACCTGGAATTCCTGGATTCCTATACCGAAAAGGCTATTAACGAAATGAAGAAGCTGGAACAGGAGCTGTGGCCCAATGAGTAAATACGAGTTCGGCGTCAGCACTTTCATCCTCGTCTCCCCGTTCACCGACAACGACGTCGATCAGTTCGATGTCGCCAAGGAGATGGGCTACGACCTGATCGAGGTTTGCATTGAAGACCCCGCAGTGGTCAGCGCGGAAGCACTGAAGAAGGCCTCAGAACGAACCGGACTGCCTGTGTCAATCTGCGGTGCGTTTGGACCGGACCGGGACGTCTCGCACGAGGACCCGCAGAAGCGGCGGCAGGGCATCGAATACCTGAAACTGTGTGTCGACATCGCCCAGGCCGTCGGGTCACCCCACGTGGCCGGCCCGATGTACTCCGCCACTGGCAAAGCCCGGTTACTTCCCCAGGAGGAACGCCAGCAGCAGCGCCAGTGGGCGGCAGACAGCCTGCGTGAAGTGGCCGACTACGCCTCCGAACGCGGCGTCACTCTGGCCATAGAACCGCTCAACCGGTTCGAAACCGACCTTGTGAACACCGTCGAACAGGGTCTGGAACTGTGCGGGCTGATCGGCCGGGACAACGTGGGCCTGATGCTCGACACGTTCCACATGAACATCGAAGAGAAGAACATCGGCGCGGCCATCACTGCCGCGGGTGACAAAGTCTTCCACTTCCAGGTGTCAGAAAACGACCGCGGAACGCCCGGCAGCGGTCACGTGCCATGGTCCGAGACCTTCGACGCACTGAAAACGATCAACTACCAAGGTTCCATTGTGGTCGAATCATTCCTTCCCACGGTCGAGGAAATCGCCAAGGCCGTTTCGCTCTGGCGGCCGGTGGCGCCATCCATGGACGCTCTGGCCCGTGACGGACTCACCTTCCTGAGGAGGGAACTGGCATGACCGAGAAGCCCGGACGCGCTCCAGCAATCGTTGAAGCACGCAATCTCGTAAAACTGTTTCCGGGCGTAGTCGCCCTCTCCGGCATGAACTTTGAGCTTCATGCCGGAGAGGTGCACTGCGTCTGCGGCGAAAACGGAGCAGGAAAATCAACGCTGATCAAGACACTCAGCGGGTTCTACACTCCGGACGAAGGCGGGGTGTACGTGGACGGCGAGCTCATGCCCTCCAGCACGGTGGCATCCAAGGCGGCCGGCATCGCCACCATCTACCAGGAGCACAATCTGGTCCCGGACCTGTCCGTGGCCGAGAACGTTCTTCTAGGAAACTGGGGTGGACACAACGGCATCCTCTCCCGCCGGGAGATCCGCAAGCGCGCACGCAAGGCCCTGGACCAGGTTGCACCCCACCTCAACCTCGACACCCCTGCCATGGCGCTCTCAACGGTGGACGGCCAGATGGTCGAAATCGCGCGCGCCATAGCCCAGGACGCGAGGGTCATCATCATGGATGAACCCACCACGGCCCTGACCGAGCAGGACGTTGAAAAACTGTACAAACTCGTCGACGAGCTGCGGAGCAAGGGCCTGGCGATCATGTACGTCTCGCACAAACTGGAGGAAGTCTTCACACTGGCCGACCGGATCACCGTCATCCGCGAAGGCAAAACGGTGGCCTCCTCCGTCACCGCGGATGAACTTGACGCCCGTTCCGTGGTGCAGCTGATGGTAGGCAAGGACGTCGACCTCTATGAGCACATTCCCCGCGAACGCGGTGACCTTGTTCTCGAGGCGCGGGGCCTAAGCCTTGCCGGTGCCTTTGAGGACGTTGACCTCCAGCTGCACGCAGGAGAGATCGTTGGACTCGCAGGGCTCGTCGGTGCGGGCCGGACCGAGGTCGCCCGTTGTATCTACGGGGCCGACAAAGCCGACGCCGGAACCGTTCAGGTAAACGGCCGGAAACTTAATCTTCATGGCGCCTCAGCCGGCATCGCCGCCGGTATTGCCCTCGTCCCGGAGGAGCGGAAGCTGCAGGCCATCATTCCAATGCTGTCCATCCGCGAAAACACCACCCTGACGCTCCTGAAGCAGGTCAGCAAGTGGGGCATCTTGCAGCGGGGCCATGAAAAGAAGATGGTTAACGGCTATATCAAGGAACTCGATGTCAGGACCCCGTCCGCCGAAACCCCGATACAGTCACTTTCCGGCGGCAACCAGCAAAAGGTCATCATCGCCCGCTGCCTGGCAAGCAATCCCAAGGTCCTCATCCTGGACGAGCCGACAAAGGGCATCGACATCGGTGCTAAAGCCGAAATCCACCGTTTGATCGAACAGCTGGCCCGTCGAGGCGTGGCCGTGCTCGTGATCTCCAGCGAGCTCCCTGAGCTGCTCGAGCTCTCCGACAGAGTGATGGTCATGCGGGCCGGCCGAGTGGTGGCCGAACTGGACAAAGCCCAGGCAACCAAAGAAAACGTCATCGCTTACGCCGCTGCGTAGGCAATCCCACCAGAACGGAAACAATTATGACCTACCAAGAGCCCCGGTCGTTCACCTTGTTCACCGGCCAGTGGGCCGACCTGCCCTTCGAGGAAGTCGCGCGCCTGGCGTCCGGCTGGGGCTACGACGGCCTGGAGATCGCCGTCTCCGGCGACCACCTGGACGCCTGGCGCTGGGACGAACCCGGCTACGTCGACTCCAAACTCGCCATGTTGGAGAAGTACAACCTGAAGGTCTGGGCCATCTCCAACCACCTCAAGGGCCAGGCCGTCTGCGATGACCCCATCGACTTCCGCCACGAAGCCATCGTCGGGTCCAAAGTCTGGGGCGACGGCGACCCCGAAGGCGTCCGCCAACGCGCCGCCGAGGAAATGAAACACACCGCCCGGCTCGCCAAGGCACTGGGCGTGGACACCGTCGTCGGGTTCACCGGCTCCTCCATCTGGCAATACGTCGCCATGTTCCCGCCCGTCCCCGACAAGGTCATCGACGCCGGCTACCAGGACTTCGCCGACCGCTGGAACCCCATCCTGGACGTCTTTGACGAATGCGGCGTCCGCTTCGCCCACGAAGTCCACCCGAGTGAGATCGCCTACGACTACTGGACCACCGTCCGCACCCTCGAAGCGATCAACCACCGCCCCGCCTTCGGCCTGAACTGGGACCCGTCCCACATGATGTGGCAGGGCATCGACCCCGTCTCCTTCATCTGGGACTTCAAGGACCGGATCTACCACGTGGACTGCAAGGACACCAAGATTCGCCAGACCGGCCGCAACACCGTCCTGGGCTCCCACCTGGCCTGGGGCGACCCGCGCCGCGGCTGGGATTTCGTCTCCGCCAGCCGCGGCGACGTCCCCTGGGAAGCATCCTTCCGCGCCCTGTCCGCGATCGGCTATAACGGCCCCATCTCCGTCGAATGGGAAGACGCCGGCATGGACCGCCTCCACGGCGCCCCCGAAGCCCTCGCAGCACTCAAAAAGTTCGACTTCCCGCCGTCGAACACCTCCTTCGACGCCGCCTTCAAGCAGTAAGGATTGGTGATTCAACGCCAGTGCTGTCTTCAAGCCCCCGCTTGAGGACAGCACTGGCGTCTATCGTGATTACCCAAGCCGCACGTCAAAGCGCCGCCGGTACTCCGTGGGCGTTGTGGAAAAGGCGTCGGCGAAGTTTTGACGCAGGGTGACCGCGTTGCCAAAGCCGCAGTCGGTGGAGACCTGGTCTATCGACAGGTCTGTTGTCTCCAGCAGCCGCCGGGCTGCGTCGAGGCGGCGGGCGCGGATCCAGGCCGCCGGCGTGGTCCCGGTAGCTGCCCGGAAGGCGCGGACGAAGGTGCGGCGGCTCAGGTGGGCCTGGGCCGCCAACCGGTCAATGGTCAGCGGTTCGCCCAGGCGGGCCAGCGCCCATTCGAGCAGGCGCGAGATCGGATCATCTGTGGAGCGCTCCGGCACGGGGTGCTCGATGTATTGCGCCTGTCCGCCCTCCCGGTGCGGGGCGATGACCAGGCTGCGTGCCACCTGGTTCGCGGCTTCCGCTCCCAGCTTGGCGCGCACGAGGTGCAGGCAGGCGTCCAGGGCTGAGGCGGTTCCGGCGGAAGTCAGGACGTCGCCGTGATCGATATAGAGCACAGACCGGTCGAGCGGGACGTTGGGGTGCCGAACGGCCAGCGAGTCGAATGCCTGCCAGTGCGTGACGGCCCGGCGGCCCGCGAGTAAGCCGGCGTCGGCTACGGGGATCGCACCTAGGCACAACCCCAAGATCGGGGCCCCGCGCCCGTGTGCCCCCTGGAGCACCTGCCGCAGCGAATCACTGGGGACGCGCCCGTCGTCGAACCATGAAGGCACCACCACCACGTCCGCTTCTTCCGCGGCCTCCGGCCCTCTCACCTCCCCCAGCCGGTAGCCCTCAGCGGTGGTGATTCCGCCTGCCTGCTCAGAAAAGAGGACAGTCTTCCACGCGGCAAGGCCCTGGCGGGCCACCTCGTCAAAAACCATCTGTGGAACGGCCAGGTGGAACATTGTCGCCCCATCGAAGGCGTATACCGCGATCCGCAAAATGCCCCTTTCCCTACCTTGGCCCAAATCCATCGTACATTTGCCTTCGTGCCACTGTTTCCGCGCATGGGCAGCGGCAAGACTGGAAACGTCGCCAAAAGGCAGTGAAGAGAAACCCAAGGGAGAAACAAGAACATGACCAGCCCCCGCCGCGCCCTCATCCTCATCGACGTGCAGCAGCAGTACTTCAGCGGCCCCCTCGAGATCCAGTACCCGCCGCACCAGGAGTCCCTGCCCACCATTGCAAAGGCCATCGACGCCGCCACCGCCGCGGGCATTCCCGTTGCCGTCATCCAGCACTCGGCAGGCGAAGGCGCGCCAGTCTTTGCGCCCGGCACGCCCGGCTTCGAGCTGCACCCCGAGATTGAACGCCGCAAAACCGCCGAATGGAAGTCACTGGTCAAGCAGTACGGCTCCGTCTACGCCGGCACGGACCTCGCTGAATGGCTGCGGCAGCACGACGTCGACACTGTCACCTTGGCCGGCTACATGGCCAACAACTGCGTGCTCGCCTCCGCCGTGGAGGCAGAGTTCCTTGGCTTCAGCACCGAGGTCCTCTCAGACGCCACCGGCGCCATCAACCTGGCGAATGAGGCAGGCTTCGCCGACGCGAAGACTGTGCACACCACGCTCCTTGCGCTGCTGAACTCGAACTGGGCAGCGGTAGCCGACACCGTCACCTGGACCAACGCACTGAAGACCGGGCAGGCCCTCTCCAGGAGTGACCTTGGCAGCTCCGCCATGGCGGGTTCGGAACTCGTCCCCCAAGCCTAGACCGCAGCCCCGGGCCTCCCCGCCTGCTTGCGGCGCGGGGCCCGGGAACATCCCCAGCAACCGCGCCGTTGCAAACACGGGGACCAAGCCTCACCGGATTTCAAGGACTGTTTACATGAAGTGGATTCTTCTCGCCGGCGCGATCCTGAGTGAGGTGACGGCGTCGCTCTCCTTGAAAGCGGCCCTGGACAACCCCGTGTTCTTCGTTGTTGTGGTTGCGGGCTACGCCGCATCCTTTGGCTTCCTCGCAGCAGTCCTCCGGAAGGGCCTTGGCCTCGGCGTCGCCTACGGCATCTGGGCTGCGCTGGGAGTGACACTCACGGTGCTGCTGGCCGCCCTGATCTTTGGCGAGGCGCTGACCCCGGTGATGATGATCGGCGTCGCGATGGTCATTGGCGGAGTGCTGTGCGTTGAACTCGGGTCGCATAAGGAGCCGGCAGAAGAACGGGAACAAGAAATGGTGAACTCATGATGTGGCTGCTGCTGGCAGGGGCCATCCTCACCGAGGTGACCGCCACCCTCTTCCTGCGCGTCGCTTCCACCGGCAAGCGGCGCTGGTACCTGCCGGTCGCCGGTGGGTACGTCCTGGCATTCACGCTCCTCACCCTGACCCTGGACCAGGGCATGAGCCTCGGAGTGGCCTACGGCATCTGGGCAGCCGCCGGCGTCGCGCTGACGGCCCTGGCGAGCCGTGTCTTCTTCAAGGAGACGATCACCCCCGTGATGATGCTGGGGCTGGGCCTGATCATCGGCGGCGTCCTGCTCATCGAGCTCGGCGCGACACACTAAGGCCCGGTGAGCCCTGACGACGGCGGTGGGCACCAACGCAACGACGCCGCCGCCCGCACGGGCGGGCAACGGCGTCGTACGTTTGTTCTCAGGCTTTGTGCGCCTCAAGGTCCTCAAGGGACTTGCCCCTGGTGTCCGAGGACAGGAAGGTGGCCAGCGCGGCGGCCAGGGAGATACCGAAGGTGATCATGCCGATCACCATCGGGACGTTGGTGGAACCCGGAGGTGCCACTGCGGTGAAGATGCTCGGGAAGAACGAGGCGATCATCAGGCCGACGTTCTGGGATACGGCAAAGCCGGTGACCCGGATCCGCATGGGGAACTGTTCCTGGAAGAAGGTGGCGAACGTGGCGTTCCACATCTGGAAGAAGATGCCCTGCACGATCAGGACGCAGGCAAAGACGAGGAACAGGCTCCGCTGGTCGATGGCCCACAGGTAGCCCCACGTCAGGAGGCCGCCGCCCAGGCCGCCGGCAATCATCAGCGTTTTACGGCCGATTTTGTCGGACAGGGCGCCGAAGACGGGGATGGTGATGACGGCAGCGATGTTGGCCACGAGCGTTACCCAGAGGAACTCGCTGCTGGAGAATCCAATGCCGTAGCCCTTCTGTGTGGCGTACGAGACGCCGAAGATCAGCGTGGCCATGCCCACCACGTTGGTGAAGGTCATGATGATGCAGCGGATCAGGACGCGCGGGTGGGTCCGCATCAGGTCAACCAGCGGGAAGCGGCGCTTTGCCTGGCCCACGTCGGACTGCGCGAGGTAGGCCGGCGGTTCCTGGACCCGGCGGCGGATGATGTATCCGGCCAGGATCACGAAGGCGCTGAGCAGGAACGGGATTCGCCAGCCCCACGTCTCGAACTGGTCCTTGGGGAGGAGCGCGGACAGGGGAAGCAGCACAGCGGTGGCCAGGATGGAGCCCACCTGGGTGCCCTGCAGGCTGAAGCTCGCGAAGAAGCCGCGCCGGGCGTCCGGGGAATGCTCAACGATCATTGCGCTGGCACCGCCCAATTCACCGGCGACGGCGAAGCCCTGGATGAGGCGGAGGATCACCAGCAGGGCGGGCGCGAGGAGGCCCACCTGGCCATAGGTAGGCAGGAGTCCCACGGCGAAGGTGGCGAACCCCATGAGCAGCATCGCGAAAACGAGGACGTTCTTGCGGCCGTGCTTGTCACCTATGGCGCCCAGGACGATCGCGCCCACCGGACGGGAAACATATCCGACGGCGTACGTCGCCAGCGAGGCGATGATCGCCACGGTGGGGTTTCCCGAGGGGAAGAAGATGGCTGGGAAGACCAACGTCGCAGCGAGCGAGTAGAGGGCAAAGTCGTAGTACTCGAGGGCGCCGCCGATCCAGCCGCTCATCGCGGCCTTCTTCGGATCCCTGCCTTGATGGCCGGCGTCGAGCTTTCGGGGGGTGTCCGCGGCGGGAATGGTGGTCATGCGCTGGTTTCCTTCGGCGTCTTTGGCAAAGAACCGGAAGTCTTTCCGGCTGGGGCTTTTCTCGTGACTGCTGGCGGGGTGGCACGGGACAGGCAGTTTCTTATCTGTCAGGGCTTCTTGAATCGTTTCATAAATTCTATCGAGTGATGGGCACCACGTCAAAGCCCCCTTCTGCGGCCCGTGCCGCCGCCACGTCAAGGGCACTACCGCGGTTCCCGCAAGGAGAAAATCCGCGGGTTCTCGAATGGCTTAAGGGGCTCTCGCCCGGGCCCCCTCTCATGGTCAAATGGGAAGGTTGAACCGGCTGCCCGAGTCCGCTCCACGGCCTCGGCCATAGGGAAGGAAGCACATGACCGATCCACAGGACCATCCTCCGGTCCCCACCCCGGGAAGCGCGCAAGGCCTGGACAGCAAGGTCGAGGGCGGGTGCCCGGTGGACCACGGCAGCGTCACCTCGCACGGTAGCGAGAGTGAAAACCCGGCCATTGACTCCCCCGAGCCCAAGGGGCACCGGCCGAGGACGGTCGCGGACTGGTGGCCCAACCAGCTGGACCTCTCCGTGCTGCACTCCAACCACCCGGCGGGCAACCCGCTGGGCCCGTCGTTCAATTACCGCGAGGAGTTCCAAAAGCTCGACGTCGAGGCCCTCAAGCAGGACATCACCGAGGTCCTCACCACGTCCCAGGACTGGTGGCCCGCGGACTTCGGCCACTACGGCGGCCTGATGATCCGGTTGAGCTGGCACGCTGCAGGCACCTACCGCGTCCACGATGGCCGTGGCGGTGCAGGCGACGGCAGCCAGCGCTTTGCCCCGCTGAACAGCTGGCCGGACAACGCCAACCTGGACAAGGCCCGGCGGCTGCTGTGGCCGGTCAAGCAGAAGTACGGCCAGAAGCTCTCCTGGGCCGACCTTCTGGTCCTCGCGGGCAACGTGGCCCTCGAGTCCATGGGCTTCAAGACCTTTGGTTTCGCCTTCGGCCGGGAGGACGTCTGGGAGCCCGAGGAGATTTTCTGGGGGCCTGAGGACACCTGGCTCGGCGACGAACGCTACATCGGCGAAGGCCAGATGGCTGAAGAAGTGGGCTCCACCGAGATGGGCCTGATCTACGTCAACCCCGAGGGCCCGATGGGCAACCCGGATCCGAAACTGGCGGCGGCGTTTATCCGCGAGACCTTCAAGCGCATGGCGATGAACGATGAGGAGACCTTCGCGCTGATCGCCGGCGGCCACACGTTTGGCAAGACCCACGGCGCCGGTGACGCCGATGCCCACGTTGGCCCCGAGCCGGAAGGCGCGGACCTCGAAGCCCAGGGGCTGGGCTGGCTCAGCACCTACGGCAGCGGCAAGGGCGGCGACACCATCACCTCCGGCCTTGAAGTCACCTGGACGGACCGGCCCACCCAGTGGAGCAGCCGCTTCCTGGAAATCCTGTTCGAGTACGAGTGGGAGCTCGTGAAGAGCCCGGCCGGCGCGCACCAGTGGGTTGCCAAGGATGCCCCGGAGATCATCCCGGATGCGCACGACCCCGCGAAAAAGCACCGGCCCACCATGCTGACCACGGACCTGTCGCTGCGCTTCGACCCGGTCTACGAGGAGATCGGCCGGCGCTTCCTGCAGAACCCGGACGACTTCCAGCTCGCCTTTGCTAAGGCCTGGTACAAGCTGCTGCACCGCGACATGGGACCGGTGGGCCCGCACATGCTCGGACCCTGGGTTCCTGAAGCCCAACTGTGGCAGGATCCCATCCCCACTGTGAACCACGAGTTGATCGGCGAACAGGACATCGCCTCGCTCAAGGCAAAGCTCCTGGACTCGGGTCTGTCCGTCTCTCAACTGGCCAGCACCGCCTGGGCCGCCGCCTCAACTTACCGCAAGACCGACAAGCGAGGCGGGGCGAATGGTGCCCGCATCCGTCTGGAGCCCCAGAGCGGGTGGGAGGTGAACGAGCCCGAGCAGCTTTCGACGGCGTTGCAGGCCATCGAGAGAGTGCAGGAGGAGTTCAACTCGTCCCAAACCAACGGACAGGTGTCGCTCGCGGACTTGATCGTCCTCGGCGGCTGTGCCGCTGTGGAGAAAGCCGCGAGCGACGCCGGGTTCCCCGTCACTGTGCCGTTCCGTCCAGGCCGCACCGATGCAGCCCAGGACCAGACCGACGTCGAGTCCTTCCAGTACCTGAAGCCGCGCGCGGACGGGTTCCGCAACTACGTGAGGCCCGGCGAGAAGCTCCAGCCGGAGACGCTCCTGCTGGACAAGGCGTACCTGCTGGACCTCTCCGCGCCGGAAATGACGGCGCTCATCGGCGGCATGCGTGCCCTGGGCACCAACACCGGTGGTTCCAAGCACGGCGTCCTCACGGACAGGCCGCAGGTCCTGACGAACGACTTCTTCGTCAACCTCCTGTCCCCCGGCACCAAGTGGAAGGCATCCGAGTCGGAGGAGAACGTCTACGAGATCACCGATGTTGCCACCGGCGAACTGAAGTGGACGGCAACCCCGGTGGACCTGGTCTTCGGTTCCAACTCCCAGCTTCGGGCACTGTCCGAGGTCTACGCCAGCGACGACGCCGGGGAGAAGTTCGTCAACGACTTCGTGGCGGCGTGGGTCAAGGTCATGGAGCTGGACCGCTTCGACCTGAAGTAAGTCCTTTGTAGTACGGACGCGTCCGGGCGGGCTGCACTTTTGCAGCCCGCCCGGACTCAGTTCTGCTCCATCAAAGTCAACGCACCCTCGCGCGGTTCGAGGAAGCGGATTAGCCTGACGTTTATGAGGCAGTCTGCCGCTCGCGCAAGGGACTGGATCGGCACCATCCTGTTCCTGTTCCTTGCGCCGGGCATCGTGGCGGGCGTCATCCCGTGGCTCATTTCCGGCTGGCGGCCGCATGACTGGGGAGGCGCAGCCTGGGTGGTGCCGGTTGCCTGGATCGCAATAATCCTCGGAGTGGCTTTCCTCCTGCATGCCTTCGCGCTGTTTGCCCTGCACCGAGGGACGCCCGCGCCGGTCGCTCCAACTGAGACACTTGTGGTCACCGGCGCCTACCGGCATGTGCGAAACCCGATGTATCTCGCGGTGCTCGCCATCATCCTCGGCCAGGCGCTGCTGTTCGGCAGCTGGTGGCTGGTGCTCTACGCAGCGATTGCCCTCACTGCAGTGGTCACGTTTGTGCTGGGCTACGAGGAGCCCACCCTCACTGAGACATACGGCGAGCAGTACCTTGACTACAAGCGCAACGTGCCGGGATGGTGGCCGCGGCTCACGCCGTGGCGGAGGTGACAGCAGCCAAACAGTTCGCCTGCTCCGCCTGCACCCATCGTCCTTGCTCAGGACGCCTTTGGTGAGGTTTCCAGGACCAACGAAGCGAGTTCCTTGGCCAACCGGACCGCGTCCGTGTGCGCATCGAGCTGCGAATTCGCCACCGCGCCGTCGTAGAGCAGGCCGAGGCGGGCCGAAACGCCGGCAGCATCAGCAAAACCGGCTTCCTGGGACAGCGCCAGGAGCATGTTGCTGAGCCAGTCACGGAAAGTACGCAGGGCTTTGGCCTCAACACTGCCCGGCAGCGCTTCAGCATTCGCATTGGCAAACGCGCAGCCTTTGTAGCCGGGCTCGCTGACGGCCTCCTGCAGAGCGTCAAACATGGCGAGCAGCTTCTCGACCGGATCTTCCAGGCCTTGCTGGTACCGTGCGATCCGGTCACGCCGGCGCTGGTCACGGCTGGCGAGATAGGCGGCCACGAGCTCGTCCTTGCCGGAGAAGTTGTAGAAGAGTGAGCCCTTCGCGACCCCGGCCTCTTCGATAACCCGGTCGATCCCGACAGTGTGGACACCCTCGGCATAGAACAATTTGTCCGCCGCTTCGAGGAGGCGCTGACGGGCCGGGACTCGGGTGGAAGTCATAAAAAGAGTTTATCAGACAGATCTGTCTAAATTGGCTTGACTTGCTTATACCGATCTGTCTAACTGGTTCTTGTTAGACCATTCTGTCTAAGGAGACCCATCTTGCCCCGTCTGCTCTCACCCCGTTTATCGTTCGCGGGACTGGCCGCAGTTTTTGCTGCGTTCTTTTTCGCCGCCGGTGCCCCAACACCGCTCCTCTCACTTCGCCAGCAAGAATGGGGATTCTCTGCCGGAACCCTGACCATCGCCTTCTCGATTTATGCGTTAGGGCTGCTGGCTTCCCTCCTGGTGGGCGGTTCACTCTCGGACCACATCGGCCGCCGGCCGGTGATGCTTGCCGCCCTGTACGGAGAACTGGCTTCCATGCTGGTGTTCCTGTTTGCCCCAAGCATCACCTGGCTGATCCTGGCCCGCGCCCTTCAGGGCCTGGCCACCGGGCTGGCCACCAGCGCCTTCAACGCGGCCATCGTTGAGCAAGCACCCGCCCACCTGAAGAAATTCGCCGGCGCCCTGGCGGGAGCCTCGGTGGCTGGAGGCCTGGGCATCGGTGCGCTGCTGGCTGGAGTTGCGGTCCAGTTCAACCCGGACGCCAACACACTCATTTTCGCGGCCCTCAGCGGAGTCATGGTGCTAGCCATTGCTTTTGTTGGCCGCACCGGTGAAACAACTGCAAAACGGCCGGGCGCACTCCGGTCACTCACCCCGCGCCTTGAACTCCCCGCCGGTATCCGGGGCGAGTTCTATGCCGGTATTCCGGTGCACATCGCCGGCTGGATGTTCCCGGCGCTCTTCCTGGGGCTTTCCCCCGCGGTGCTCCGGCTCTACTTCGCCGTGGAGGGCGGCCTGGCAGCTGGGTTCACCTCATTCCTCGGCCCGTTCGCGGCGGCGGTTTCAAGTTTCATGTTTGCCCGGCACCCTGCACGGCGCAGCACCCTCCTGGGCGTGATCCTCATCCTCGCCGGCATAGTCCTGGTCCTTCTCGGAATCAACGAAACCTGGCTGCCCGCCGTCTGGGTTGGTGCGGCGCTGGGCGGTATCGGCTTTGGTGGTTCGTTCGGCGGCCAGCTTCGGCTGATCGCCCCGCACATCCAGCCGCACCAGCGCGCCGGCGTCTTCTCCGGTATCTACGCCGCCGCGTACCTTGCCTTCAGCGTCCCGTTGATCATCGCCGGCCAGCTCGTGCCCCTCCTCGGACTGGTTCCCACCCTGCAGTCCTACGCCGCAGTCATCATGGCTTTCGCAGCCCTGGGCATCGTCATCCAGGCCGCACGGATGCGGCAGGACAGGGTGGCCAAACCAGTCCCCGCCGGTTCTGCAGTCTGACCTGAAGTTCCTGCTGTCGTTGACACCGCCAACCCTGCGAATTTAGGCTCCTGCCATCGTGGCCCAAAGGAGAAGGAGCCGAGCTGTGAACCAGGACAACGGGCGGTTGCGGGACCGGCTTGGCCGCCTTGGCTTCGGGGGTACCGGGGTGGGCAACCTGTACCGCGCCATCTCGGATGAGCAAGCGGCTGAAACTTTGGAGGCGGCGTGGGATGCCGGGATCCGCTACTTCGATACAGCACCGCATTACGGGCTGGGCCTGTCCGAACGGCGAATGGGCGAGGCCCTGGCGGAGAAACCACGGGGGGGAATTCGTCCTCTCCACCAAGGTGGGCAGGATCCTGGTGCCGTCGCCTGCAACCGAAGATGCCCGGGATCCGGAGGGCTTCGATGTGCCCGCTGTTCTGAGGCGCGAGTGGGATCCTTCAGAGGCCGGGGTGAGGCGCAGCATCGAAGACTCGCTGGAACGGCTGGGCCTGGACTACATCGACATCGCCTACCTGCATGATCCCGACGTGTACAGCATGGAGGACGCCGTGAAGTCAGCGCTGCCTGCCCTGGAGAATGTCCGGGCCGAGGGTCTCGTCCGCGCCATCGGCGTCGGCACCAACACTGCCGGCGCTGCCCTCCAGTGCGTGGAAGCGGCAGACCTGGACTTCCTGATGCTGGCCGGCAGGTTCACGATGCTGGAGCAGCCCGGTTCGGACGGCCGTCCAGGCGGGGGCCTGCTGGACCGCTGCCTGGAGCTGGGCACCGGGGTGGTCAGCGTCGGCGTCTACAACTCCGGGATCCTCGCCAAGCCCGAATTGCCTTCCGATGCGCACTACAACTACTCCCAGGCCAGCGAAGAGATCCTGGAACGCGCCAGACAACTGGCTCGAGTCTGCAACGACCACGGCGTGGAACTTCCCACCGCGGCCATCCAGTTCCCCTTCCGCCACCCCGCCGTCGTCAACGTCACCGTGGGAGCCAGCAAGCCGGAACAGATCAGCCAGAGCGCCGAGCGCGTGGCCGCAGAGGTTCCCGAGGAGTTGTGGCAAGACCTGCAAGACCGCGGGCTGATCCCGTCCTGACCAGCACCGACAGAAGCTGGCCGCACGCCTGAACAAGAAGATTCTTGTTGAATCCCTCCAAAATGGCGGCCTGTGGGGAGAACTAGCGTCTGCTGTGAGGCATTTCCACGGCAAGCGCAAAGGACCCATCCATGACGATTCAGGCGAACGTGCCCACCAGCCCGACCTCCGCGAACGCCGGCAACGGGCACCAAAGCAAGGGCTACCAAATCCTGCAAACCGCCCGCCGGCAGGTTCTGGAGGAGGGCATCGGACTGACCCAGGCCCAGCTCGAAGAGATCCTCCGCCTCCCGGATGAAGCACTTCCGGCCGCGCTCGAGCTGGCGCACCAGGTCCGGCTCCGCCACTGCGGCGAGGACGTGGAGGTGGAAGGAATCATCTCCATCAAGACCGGCGGCTGCCCTGAGGACTGCCACTTCTGCAGCCAGTCCGGCCTCTTCGACTCGCCCGTCCGCGGCGTCTGGCTGGATATCCCGGAACTGGTCAAAGCCGCCAAGGAAACCGCCGCCACCGGAGCTACCGAGTTCTGCATCGTCGCCGCGGTCCGCGGCCCGGACATCAAGCTGATGAACCAGATCAAGTTCGCCATCGACCGCATTAATGAAGAAGTGGACATCAACATCGCCTGCTCACTGGGCATGCTCACGCAGCGCCAGGTGGACCAGCTGGCGGGTTGGGGCGTCCACCGCTACAACCACAACCTCGAAACAGCGCGCAGCTACTTCCCCAAAGTCGTGACCACCCACACGTACGAGGAACGGCTGGAAACCTGCGCCATGGTCAAGGACGCCGGTATGGAACTGTGCTGCGGCGCCCTGATCGGCATGGGCGAAAGCCTGGAGCAGCGGGCCGAACTGGCCGCCCAGCTCGCCGCCCTGGAACCGCACGAAGTCCCGCTCAACTTCCTCAACCCCCGCCCCGGGACCCCGCTGGAAAACCAGGGCATCATGGACGGCAAGGATGCCCTCCGCGCCATCGCCGCCTTCCGCCTGGCCATGCCCCGCACCGTGCTCCGGTACGCCGGGGGCCGTGAACTCACTTTGGGTGACCTCGGCACGCGCGACGGCCTGCTCGGTGGAATCAACGCCGTCATCGTGGGCAACTACCTCACCACACTGGGCCGTCCCGCCACCGCAGACTTGGACCTGCTCGTGGACCTCAACATGCCCATCAAGGAACTCCAGAAGACTCTATGAATCCCCACCGCTCCCTAACCTCCCAGGTCCCCGCCGGCTCCCAGCCTTCGCAAGCTCAGGCGGGGTCCCTCGCCGCCGTGGTCCCTTGGCCCGGAAACTTTTGCGGGCACTGCGGCGAGGCTTACGACGGCGGCGACGGCCCGCCGTCGGACGTTCACCAACGCTGCGGCGAGCGTCTGGCGATGGAGCCGCCCCGCTACTGCGGCTTGTGCCGGCGGCGCATGAAAGTCCAGGTGACACCGCTGGGCTGGACGGCCGAATGCTCCCGGCACGGAATGTTTGCCTCCTAGGGAGCAGCCCGAAACGTAGGATCTTGTGATGGCCCAACTTGTCGCTCCCAACATAAAACTCCACTCGTCCTGGCTCGAAGCAGCCGCAGAGTTCGCTGGCACCCGGCAGGACGGGTCGGGCACGGACGGCTGGGACCCGGATCAACTCAAGGATGCCGGTGGATTCCGCCGCTTCGTGGACGCCCTTGTCAGCGATGCATTGCCCGAAAGCCCCAGGAAGCCCGGCATGGTGCCCTGCACCTATCTGTGGATTGTGGACGGCGGCACGTTCCTCGGCTCCCTGGCCATCAGGCATGAACTGACCGAGTACCTCCTGAACGAGGGCGGGCACATCGGCTACAGCGTCAGGCCATCGGCCAGGCGGCGAGGCCACGCCGCACGGGCGTTGGCTGACGCCATCCCCCTGGCCGGCGGGCTGGGAATCCCCCGGGTGCTCGTGACCTGCAGCGAGGACAACGCCGGCTCCCGGGCCACCATCGAAAAGAACGGCGGAACCTACGAGGACAGCCGCAACGGCAAGCGCCGCTACTGGATCGGAACCGGGTCCTAAAAAAGCACTCCTTGTCTAATACCCGCCCGCGCTTCTAAAATTAGAGAACCTACTTTTAGAAGGAGTCCACGATGCAGTGGCGGGGTCGGGTTATGTGGTTCCGGCATTCGGCGCTGACGCGCCCAGGCCGGGTGAGCTGACATGGACTGGCAGGGCTGGGCGCTGTTCGGGCTGGTGGCAACCTCCGTGCTGACCGCCGTCATGATTGCCGCCCAGATGGCCGGGCTCACCCGCCTCGACCTGCCGCTGGTCCTCGGGACGCTGGTCACCCCAGATCCGGACAAAGCACGGGTGGCAGGCTTCTTCATCCACCTCGCCGCGGGGCAGGCATTTGCCCTGGGCTACGCCGCCGTTTTCGCGCTCCTGCACCAGGCAACCTGGTGGCTCGGGGCCCTGCTGGGACTCCTCCACGTCGGCGTTGCGCTGACGGTCATCCTGCCCCTGCTGCCCGGGATCCATCCAAGGATGGCCTCCACCAGGGCAGGACTCACCACCACCGCCGCACTGGAACCACCGGGCCTGCTGGCCCTGAATTACGGCATCCAGACGCCGGCCGTTGCCGTGGTGGCCCACGTCATCTACGGCGCCGTGCTGGGGCTCCTCCTGGGGGCACGATGACCCTGGACCACCTGGGCCCCGCCCCGCTGCCATGCGAGCGGCCCACCGAAGCCGCGGCCCAGGCAAGGCCCACACCCATCGCGGACTACGGGCTCCTCGGCGACACACGGACAGCAGCGCTTGTCTCCGTTGACGGATCGGTGGACTGGCTTTGTGCTCCCGCGTTCGACGGCGAGCCCCTCTTTGGTGCCTTGCTGGGAGGACTGGAGGCGGGCCGCTTCCTGGCGGGTCCGGCCGGGCCTGCGGCAGTGATTTCGCGAAGCTACCGCCACAACACGGCAACCCTGCAAACGGTCCGGGCCACGGGCAACGGGCGGCTGACCCTCACTGAAGCCATGATCGCGGAAGTGGCGGGCCAGTTGTTGCCCACCACCATTCTGGTCCGGCGGCTGGCCGCGGAAGGATCTCCCGTCCGGGCCTCTGTGCTGTTTGACCCGCGGCTTGGCGAGCAGCACCGACAACCGCGCGTCCGCCAAGGCCGGGACATCGTCTGCGAGTGGGGTCCGCTGGCTGTTTCACTGGCCACAAGCCCCCGCCTCGATGTTGTGCCTGGGCGGCTACTGACCTTTGAGATTACCCCGGAAGAACCGCTGACCCTCGTCCTTGCCGTGGCCTATGGGGAACCGTTGATCCACGTTGACCCAGGCACCGCGTGGGGGCTCGTGGGCCGGGATGAAGCATGCTGGCGGACTTGGGCGGAGGAGATCGACACGGCCATTCCGTTCCATGCCGAGGTGGTGCGGAGCCTGCTCACGCTCCGCCTGCTGACCTACTCCCCTTCCGGGGCTCCGGTGGCGGCTCCCACCACCTCGCTGCCCGAGGACCCCGGCGGCATCCGTAACTGGGACTACAGGTACGCCTGGCCCCGTGACGCAAGCATCGGCGTCGGCGCCTTCCTGCGGGCGGGCAAAACGCGCGAGGCCGAGGACTTCCTCGGCTGGCTCCTGCACGCGAGCCGGTTGCAGCGGCCGCATCTGCCTGCGCTCCTGACGTTGACCGGAGGACGTGTCCCGAAAGAGCGGAACCTGTCCCGCTGGCCGGGCTACGCCCAAAGCAGTCCGGTGCGGACTGGAAACCTGGCGGCCACCCAGCACCAGCTCGACGGTTACGGCTGGGTGCTGGACGCCGCCTGGGCCTTTGTGGAGCGGGGACGCAGGCTGAACTCGGAGACCTGGCGCGCGATGCGCGGTTTCGCGGATCTGGTTGCCGCCACCTGGGAAGCGCCCGACGCCGGGATCTGGGAAGTCCGCGGCGACGCCGCCCAGCACGTCCACTCCAAAGTCATGGCCTGGCTTGCGCTGGACCGTGCCCTCCGCATCGCGGCGACGCACCATGTGGGCAAGCGGCGGCGGCTCCGCTGGGAAACCGCACGAAGCGGCATTGCCGCACAGGTACGGGCGCGGGGCTACGACCCCGCCAGGAACTCTTACATGCGCACGTATGGTTCTGACGACCTGGACGCTGCCCTGCTGGTGCTGCCGCTCACGGGCCTGGAAGAACCCGGTTCACCCCGCCTGGCGGGAACAGTCGAGGCCATTCGCACGGAACTGTCCGCCGGATTCCCGCTGCTCTACCGTTATCCGCCCGGACAGGACGGCCTTCCGGGAACGGAGGGGGCATTCCTGCCCTGCTCGTTCTGGCTGGTCCAAGCGCTGGCGAACACCGGTCAGCGCAAAGACGCCGTTGCCCTGTTCGAGGCCGTGCTGGAGAAGGCCTCGCCGCTGGGGCTTCTCAGCGAGGAGATGGATCCGGCCTCGGGCAGCTTCCTGGGCAATTTTCCGCAGGCGCTCACCCACTCCGCCCTGGTCCAGGCCGCGCTGGCCCTCCGCGATACTGTGCCCGACCCCCGGCCGCCAACCGATGACGAAACACAGAGTGAAAAGGAGCAATGATGGAAAACCTCACAGCCCACCAGCGGTCCAAGTACCCTAAAAGCCCCTTGGCCGGCCCCTATGGACACCCGCTCCACCCCACACTGGTGACCATCCCCATCGGCGCCTGGACAGCGAGCCTCGTGTTCGACGTCGTGGCGCTGTTCGGCAGCGACGACAAGCCCTTCCTTATCGGGGCCCAGTGGCTGGTGGGGATCGGTATCGTCGGCGCACTGGCCGCCGCCGTCTTTGGTCTCATGGATTTTGCGACCCTTGCCGGCGGAACACCCGCACACCGGACAGCCCTCATCCACATGTCCCTCAATCTCACCGCCGTGGCACTGTTTGCGGTGAGCTTCTTCCTTCGGCTGGGGTCCGCCAAGGAGGACTTCGCGCTCGTTCCGTTCATCCTCAGCGTGGTGGGCTATCTGGTCGTCGGCGCCTCGGGCTACCTTGGCGGGAAGCTTGCCTACCACTACGGCGTCAGGGTCGCCGACGAAAAGACGCAGGGCGAAGGGTTCGTGTAGACGCGCACCCAACGCCGTCGCCGGAAAATGACGAAAGCCCCCGCGCGAGTTGAACTCCAGCGCGGGGACTTCCTTTGCTTCCGTGTTGGGGGAAATAACGTGGAAACAGAGAGAAATCTACCGGCTGGTAACCATGTCAGCCGGTGATTTTGGCCTGGCTGCGCGATTCTTGATGGAACCTTGAGCCAGGCTGCTGCCGTGGCCCACGTCTGCGGGAGCGCGATCAGACGGGCAGCGCCAGCAGACGAACAGTTCAGTCGGACTCCGGCCTGTCCGTCGCGTCCGGGTCCTCCTCGGGTTCGAAGGTGTTCGGCTCTCCATCGGCACCGATTCCCACGCCGTCCACACCGCCAGGGATGCCGCCGTCGTTCTTCCCTTGGGAACCCTCGGCGCCGCCCTGCGGCTCGTCCTCAGGAAGGGAGTCGGGTGAGTTGATCGTCATTGTTCCTCCTTCAATGGCCGGGCCTCCACGCTAACAGTCCTGAGGCAGAAAGGCTCCGGCACGAGACAAGAAATTGTGTGCGCCACTAGCCCCCGACGTTCGGTACATGGCAATTGCCGACGGCGGGACGCAGCACAGTGTCGCGTCCCGCCGTCGCGCTTCATCCTCCGAGGTGGTGCACGGTGAAGGCGGTCAGGAACCCCACCGACGCCGTCAGCCCGGTGAGGTTGTGGTGCTGCTCGAAGGCCTCCGGGATCATGGTGTCCGCGAGCATCGCCAGGATTCCTCCTGCGGCCACGGCGGTAATGAGCGCAACAACTTCGCCGGGTGCGTCCTCCAGTGCTGCATAGCCAATCAGCGAGGAAACGCCGCACAGCAGCGCGATCCCGCCCCACATACCGAAGACATATCCGGCGCTCCTGCCGGCCTTCTTCATGCCGGCCGTCCCGGAAAGCCCCTCGGGAACGTTGGAGATAAACACCGCTGCCATCATGGCCGGGCTCACCACTCCCCCGGCCAGCATGCCCACGCCGAGCACCACGGATTCCGGGACACCGTCCAGCAATGCGCCCACAGCTATGGCCGTGCCGCTGCCGGGATCCTCGGATTCGGAGGGCTGCTGGTCCCCGGAGCGCTTGCGGTGTTTCGCCCCAGCCCTGGCCAGCAGCATGTTGGCGCCCACATACACCACGGCCCCTGCCAGGAACCCCACCACGGTGGGCCATAGTCCGCCGCCCTGTACAGCCTCGTCCACCAGCTCGAAGGCCAGGGCAGAGATCAGTACGCCGGCGCCGAAGGACATGATGGAGGACACCAGCTTGGTCGGCAGGTTCCACCGCCAGGACAACGCGGCTCCCAGGACCAGGGCCGCACCGGCAACAGTTCCCCACAGCAGCGCCTGAACCCATACCGGCACGTGTTCCCGCTTCCCGGCCCACTCGCGTGGAGCCTGTCTCACTCAGCCGCCGGCACCGGAGCCGGCACGCCTCAAAAGGCCCAGCGTAGTACAGGCCGGAAACCGGAACAGGAAGGCGGGCCGGGAGGTGCACTTGGCCTCGCGTTCCTGCACGCCGGCCACCCGCCGTCGTAGGGAGGACGCCACCACCTTGCGCAACATTGCCGGCGCTTCATTGACACACCCCGCGACTGATGCCATGCTCGTTACATGGACCTGTTGGACAGCTGGACAGCTAGACAAGAACCGGTGGTACGCGTTGGTGCGGCCGAGGCGGTTTTTGCTTCCCTCCGCGGTGCCATCGAAGCAGGCAAGATTCCGGTAGGCACCCGCTTGGACTCCGAAGCCTCGCTGGCCAAACAGTACGGTGTCAGCCGCACCATGGTCCGCGAAGCACTACGTTCCTGCACCGCCCTCGGACTGACCGCCACCCACACCGGCAAAGGCACCTTCGTCATCGCTGACAAAGTGGCGCAGGACCTCAAGCTCGGAAAGTACTCCGCAAGTGCCCTTGTGGAGGCACGCCCCCATGTGGAGGTTCCCGCCGCCGGGCTTGCCGCCCAGCGGCGCACCAGCGAGGACCTCGAAGCGCTGCGGGAAATACTGCGCGAAATGTCTGAAGCGAAAGACCTGCAGCAGTGGGTCCAGCTGAATACTGAATTCCATGTGACCATCGCCCGCTCCAGCGGAAACGGCGTCTTCGAGTCCTTCCTCTCGGATATTTGTGAGGCCATGGCCAACCAGTCCAACACCCTCAACCTTGTGGCCGACCGGCGCAAGGAATCGGGTGAAGAGCATGCACGCATCTTCGAGGCCATCGAACGCGGTTCGGCCGAGGACGCATCGCAGGCCATGACCATGCATCTGCACGGGGTGGAGTGTGCCCTGGGCACCGTCATCCCGGGCGGCGGGAAATCCGGGGCGGGCCTTACCGGCTAACTGCGCCCCGCCAACTCTCCCATCCGACCAAAACCACCAGCTACTTCGCGTGCCGCCATCCGGTGTGGCTTCCGCGCGCCTTCACTCCGTACTACATCCATGCCTCCGGCCAGCCCCGGCGGCACCCCAAGACTTAGAGGACACCTTGACCACTCCGCACTCCCCCGCCAGCACCATCCCGGACCTCGCACCCGCACCTGTCCGGTCTGAGCATGATTTGCTGGGGGACCGGGATGTCCCGGCCGGCGCGTACTGGGGTGTGCACACGCTCCGGGCCGTGGAGAACTTTCCCATCACGGGGCAGAAGTTGTCCTCGAACATGCACCTGGTCCGCGGCCTGGCAGCGGTAAAGCTCGCCGCGGCCCGCACCAACCGCGAACTCGGCCTCCTGGACGCCGAACGCGCCGACGCCATCGAACAAGCCTGCCAGGACGTCCTGGATGGTCAGCTTGCCGACCAGTTCGTGGTGGACGTCATCCAGGGCGGCGCCGGAACGTCCTCGAACATGAACGCCAACGAAGTCATCGCCAACCGCGCCCTGGAAATCCTGGGCCACCCCAAGGGCGACTACGCCCGGCTGCACCCCAATGACCACGTCAACCTCTCCCAGTCCACCAACGACGTCTACCCCACCGCGGTGAAGCTCGGCACCATCTTCGCCGCCCGCGAACTGCTCGACGCGCTGGCCGGACTCGAAGAATCCTGCGCCGCCAAAGCCCTCGAATTCCGCACCATCGTCAAAATGGGCCGCACCCAGCTCCAGGACGCCGTGCCCATGACCCTGGGCCAGGAATTCGGCACCTACGCCATCACCATCGGCGAAGACCGGCTCCGCCTCGCCGAAGCCGAACTGCTCATCCACGAAATCAACCTCGGCGCCACCGCTATCGGCACCGGCCTGAACGCCCCCGCCGGCTACGCCGACACCGCCTGCCGGCACCTGGCCCAGATCACCGGCCTGCCCCTGGTCACCGCCCCGGACCTGATCGAAGCCACCCAGGACGTCGGCGCCTTCGTCCACCTCTCCGGCGTCCTCAAACGCGTCGCCGTGAAACTCTCCAAAATCTGCAACGACCTGCGCCTGCTCTCCTCCGGCCCCCGCGCCGGATTCGGCGAAATCAACCTCCCCGCCGTCCAATCCGGCTCCTCCATCATGCCCGGCAAAATCAACCCGGTCATCCCCGAAGTCGTCTCCCAGGTCGCCTACGAAGT